>JACOMS010000022.1 GCA_014324115.1 Hyphomonadaceae bacterium | reverse complement strand
CCATGCAAACCTCCAGTCAAATGCTATTTTGAAGAAAACCATACTTCGTTAAACGACAACACAGTATCACCAACACTCGCGATTTCGCAACAGTCTTGAGCTTGAAAACCAGGCTTCAAACTCGTGTGACTGATCACATATGAGATTATATTTTATCATATTCCATAATGCGGGTCATGCTGCCAGGCCGGAATGCGTCGGCGGGCCTCACCAACCTTTTCCAAATCCAGTTCCGCGAATATAAAGCCGGGCCGGTCATGTTCAAGATGCGCAACCACATGCCCCCAAGGGTCAATGATCATGGAATGCCCCCACGTCCGGCGTCCGTCCGCGTGTTCCCCGCCCTGCGCGGGAGCGAGCACATAACATCCGGTTTCAATCGCGCGGGCGCGCAACAGTATTTCCCAATGTGCCTTACCGGTGGGCCGGGTAAAGGCTGCGGGTACTGTTATGATGTGAGCCCCGGTTTGTGCGTAACCCCGATAAAGCAGCGGAAACCGCATATCATAGCAGATGGACAGACCGACTTTCGCCGCGCCGATATCGGCTGTTACAGCCCTGCTTCCGGCTTCATACACATGGCTTTCGCGATACACTTCAGACTCTGAAATCGTCACATCGAAAAGATGGATTTTGTCATAACCGGCGCGTTTGATGCCGTCCGATCCGAAGAGATAGCTCCGGTTCACCGCACGCTTTTCAGCGGTTTTGATGGCGAGAGATCCGATAATCAGGTAAATATCCAGCTCATCCGCAAGACGTGCAAAGTGGGCGACACCAGGATCTTCATGTTCCGTGTAAATCGTCTCATACAGCTTTTTGGGGTTGCACTGCATCAGGTGTGTCATCTCCGGAGTGACGATAAGTTCTGCTCCGCCGGAAACCGCCTCGCGAACAAACACATCGGCTGCGGCGATATTTTCGTGAATGTTCACTCCGGAGTTTAGCTGTATGCAGGCTGCGCGCATGTTTTATGTTGTCAGAAAACGGGCCAAACCACCCTGTTCATCCAATTCACGGAGGTCGTCGTAGCCTCCGATGTGTTCACCGTTAATGAAAATCTGCGGAAAGGTGTCCCGCCCTCCCGAACGTTCATTCATTTCCGTGCGCCTGGCCTTATCCGTCCAGGCCGGGATATCAATGATATGGACACCCTTCTTTTTCAAAAGCGCCTTGGCCTGCATGCAATAGGGACACGCAAATTTTGTATATATTTCAACTTTGGGCATAATTCACTCCTTGGGGTCCGGCACAGGTTATGAGGGAGGCGCCATATTTTTGACAACCCGTGCCAGCGTCACGGCATTGATCGTCTCTGCACCGGCGCGTCTCAGGGTGCGGGCACAGGCTTCAAGGGTCGCTCCGGTTGTGAATACGTCATCAATCAGGACAATGTTTTTGCCTTCAACACGCGCGCGCCTGCCATCCGGCACGGAAAACGCACCCTGCACATTTCGAAAACGACCGGAGGCTGTTTGCAAACCCTGGCTGATGGTCGCCTTGTGCCGAAACAGGATATCGGCGCGGCATGAGGGATTAACAATCCCGGCGAGGGCGTTGGCGAGTATTGCCGCCTGGTTGTAGCGCCGCCTGATTAAACGCCGCGTATGCAGGGGCACGGGCACCAGCCAGTCTGCTGTCGCCCAGAAGGACCTCCCGACCCGACGCATCTGGATCGCAAAGCGTTTCACATCCTGCGTCCGTCCGCCATGCTTGAAACCTAACACCAGACGGCGGCTGCCATCGTCATAAGCGAAGGCTGAACGCAACCGGTCATAGGACGGGCGGCGGGCGGAGCACCTCGCGCAGAGGCTATCAACGCCAACATCGAATTCAAATGGAAAGCCGCAGGCGACACAACAGGGATCGTCAAGAAAACTCACATCCCGCCAGCGAGGGTCATCCTCTCTTTGGTGCTCAGGGGGGTAGACAAGTTCCAGCACCGCATTGGAGGCCCGCAAAAACAGGCGCCGCAAAGCTATAGTCTTTAATTGATCCACCTTTTGACCATATCAGATTCATGAACCCGCCGGAAGACGCAGAACGCGATATTTTCGACCGTCGATTGATAGGGATCAGACGCGCCAGGGCCGAGCGTCGGGCATCACGTTCATTCCTGTTGGAACGTGTCGCAGACGACGCCGTCGAACGCATCTGTGATATCAATCGGCAGTTTGATCAGTGTCTGATTACAGGACTGCCCATGGTCAGGGAAATGGTCGTGTCGGGGCTTCCCGATAACAAACGCCCCGCCCGTATTGATGAAATCAGCAATACCGGGGATCCGGAGGCGCCACTCAAACATTACGATCTCGTCGTCTCACTCCTGTCCCTGCACGCCGTCAACAGTATGTTTGAAACACTGACACACATCCGCAAGATATTGAAACCGGACGGTCATTTTATCGGGGCTCTGTTTGGCGGCGAGACTTTGAACGAATTACGACGGGCCTGTTACGCCCTGGATAATATCCGTTTGGGGGGAGTGACACCTCGCGTCTACCCCTTTGCCAATCACTTGCAGATGGCACCTTTGTTGCAAAACGCAGGTTTTGCCCTGCCCGTGATTGACAGAGACCGTGTGTCGGTGAGTTACGCCGGCATGAAGACACTCGTGAATGATCTGCGCGATTTGGGGGAAACCAACAGTCTCGCGATGCGGGACAGACGTTACCTCGGCCGAAACTACCTGGCCGGGTTTGAAGCGCTGGCCTCGGAGGATAAATTCGGCACAACATTCGATATTTTCTGGATGACAGGATGGGCTCCGCATGAAAGCCAACAAAAGCCGCTTGAGCCCGGATCGGCGCAGGTTAGTCTGGCCCGGATTTTCAAGGCCAATTCATAACCCCCGATTGCTGCAATCGCTTTCATCCCCATTGATCATATGTCCGGTATGGCTGCCGCCAAAAGCTGTCAGCCCAAGGATCAGGGCATGTTGGATTGTTTCCGATATCTGTATTATTCAAACCTCCGGCCCGGACTCACCCGGTCCCTGACGTTTCGAGCCAGTTCGATGGCCGCAGGCACCAGATCCAGATCGGTAATTTTGTCCGGCCATATCCACCTCAGCGCCTGTCCTTCCCGGGGCCGGGCAAACCCGTCCCATTCCCGGCACAGGAACAACGGCATGACAAGATTGAAATCGTCGTAAACGTGACTGGCAAAGGAAAAGGGCTGCAAACACTCAAGACAGGGGTCTATTCCGATCTCCTCACGTAATTCCCTGACGATTGTTTCCTCGGGCCGTTCCCCGTTTTCCACCTTTCCACCCGGAAATTCCCACAATCCCGCATGAACCTTGCCTGCCGGGCGTTGCGTCATTAATATGCGGCCATCCGCATCTATCAGAGCACAGGCTGCGACCAGCAAAAGCATCATCGTGTTATCCGGATTCAATCACAAAATAGCCGGGTTTCGTCAGGATCGGGACTTGAAACTAACTTTTGTAGTCAGCGTTAATGTCAATATAACGGCGGGTCAGGTCGCAGGTCCAGACCGTAAAGCACCCTTTGCCCAGGCCCATGTCACAGAATAGCTCGATCCCGGCATTTTTCATATAAGCCTCAACACCCGCCCCGGTGCAGCTCTCCGATAACGCCCCGTTTGCAGCCAGTATGTAAGGGCCGATTTTGATGGTCAGCAGGTCTTGATCAACAGGCTCTCCCGCCTTACCGACTGCCATAACAATGCGGCCCCAGTTGGCGTCCTCTCCGGCAATTGCGGTCTTGATGAGAGGAGAATTTGCAATGCTGAACGCGATGGCTCTGGCACTTTGATCCGAAACTGCCCCCGCGACGTTTACGGTGATGAATTTTGACGCCCCTTCGCCGTCGCGCACAATCTGGTGCGCCAGATCAAGCATGACAGACGACAGTGCAAATTTGAAATCCGTGAGGGCCGGATCGGCAGCATCCGTGATTTTGTCATACCCGACTGTGCCGCTCGCCACCAGGAGCACCGTGTCGGAAGTGGATGTATCACCGTCAACAGTAATTGCATTGAAACTGGTCGCATTAAATTCATTCAACATGGTTTGCAGGGCATCCTGTCCAATGGCTGCATCGGTCACAATATAGGCGAGCATGGTCGCCATGTCGGGCGCAATCATGCCGGAACCCTTGGCGATGCCGTTAATCGTGACCGTCCTGCCGCAAATATCGGCTGTTGCGGTAGCGCCTTTGGGATAGGTATCCGTCGTCATAATGGCACGGGCAGAGGCTTCCCAAAGATTATCCGACATGCCGCGCTTCATTTCCGGCAATTTATGGATGATTCTGGATGGGTCCAAAGGTTCCCCGATGATGCCCGTGGAGCTAATCAAAACAGACTCCGGCGTACCGCCGAATACGTCAGCCAGACCCTGCGCTGTCTCACACACGGCCTGTACGCCCTTTCGGCCGCAAAAAACATTGGCCGTGCCGGAATTGACCACAATGAGTCGGGGCGCACCCCTGTGAACACGTGCTGTCAATGCCCGCCGGGACCAGATTACAGGTGCTCCGGGCGCATTGTTCCTGGTAAAAACTCCGGCAATTTCAGTTCCCGGCTGTCCGCGCAAAACCCACAGATCAGCTCGCCCTTCATAACGGATGCCGGCCTCGGAAACGGCCATATCGAGTCC
Source organism: Hyphomonadaceae bacterium (assembly GCA_014324115.1). Lineage (GTDB taxonomy): Bacteria > Pseudomonadota > Alphaproteobacteria > Caulobacterales > Maricaulaceae > JACOMS01. The sequence goes on along the minus strand of JACOMS010000022.1, from coordinate 24,034 downwards.
GGCAACGGGCGGTAGATCCGGAAAACAGTCCGGTGCCAAGGGTGAGGTGTCAAGCATATCAATCGTCTTCGGGGTTATCTGCAGTGCTTTCAGGCGAATCAGATGAAGTCATGTCCGGGACCATCTGATTGATCGCGTTTTCATTGACGACGATCACCGCAGTTTCCCGCAAGCCGGTTATGAGTTCCTGCAGCGCGCTGTTGCGTAAGAACTGTTCAAGATCGGGACGCAATTCCTGAAATGTCGGTTCAACACGGCGGCGACGGTCCATGACTTCAAGGATGTGCCAGCCCCGCGGGCTGCGAAACGGTTCTGACCGCACGCCGACACCGATGGTGAATGCTGTGCGTGTCACGTTGATATTTAACATGTCACGGGTGAAGTATCCCATATCTCCGCCTTTTTCGCGGCTGACACGGTCGGTGGAATAGGCAAAGGCGAGGGAAGCAAAGCTGTCCCCGGCCTCAAGCCGTTTGATAACCTGATCTGCAGTCGCCTTGTCCGGTACCAATATCTGCCGGGCGCGTACCTCAAGTTGCGGCCGGATTAAAGCGAGATTGGCCTCATACAGTTTCTTGAGGTCCGTTTCACTGATACGGCCTTCCAGGTGGCTATGGACCATCGCATCAGCGAGTACCCGATCAGACAGATAGTCCAGCCGTCGCCTGACATCGGCGCGGCCCTCCAATCCCTGTATCCTGGCCTGTTCAGCAAGCAGAACCCGGTCGATTGTGTTATTGATTACGTCACCCAGTGTCAGGGATGGGGTGTCGTCCCGGCCTTGAGACAGGATGAACTCCAAATCCGCGTCGGTAAATGTACGCGGCCCTACACGCAGCACGGTTTGCGGCGGGAGGTCCGGCAGGACTGCGGGCGCATCATGATTGACAATATGCCCGCCGGTTTGGCTACGCACCAACAGCACGAAGACGATTACAATGAGCACACAGATCAGGGCCGCGACAGAAGTGCGGTATCGTACCAGCTGTGATTTCAGTTCATTCGCTGTCAAATAAGGACTCCCTGGCGGCAATGACTCTTGTCCCGGCCCCTGATTTTCCGTCTGCCTCTCAAACTGCCTCTCAAAAGGGCGCTTCATTGACTTACCGGGATACCATCCCTAAGTCACCCCGGAGAATTCTTTAGATGCGTACGCGCATCACCGGGAGACATGAATGTTGGGCATGGTCAGGAAAATTTTCGGTACAGAGAATGACCGGAAGCTCAGAAAGCTGCGCCCGCTTGTCGAACACATCAACAGGCTCGAACTACAATTTGAGGCACTGTCCGATGAACAGCTTCGAGACAAAACAACCGACTATAAACAACGCCTGAAAGACGGTGAAACCTTGGGCGATCTGCTACCGGAAGCATTTGCGACCGTGCGTGAGGCGGCCAAGCGCACGCTGGGTCAGCGCCATTATGATGTGCAGCTCATCGGCGGGATCGCTCTGCACCGTGGCGAGATTGCCGAAATGCGCACGGGCGAGGGGAAGACGCTCGTCTCGACGCTTGCCGCATACCTCAATGCCCTAAACGGCGAAGGTGTGCATATCGTAACCGTGAACGACTATCTGGCCCGCCGCGACGCAGAATGGATGGGCAAAATTTATAACTTTCTGGATATTACCGTTGGATGTATCAATAACCACGAAGCCTATGGCAATCTGCGCCAGGAGGCTTATAATTGCGACATTACCTATGGCACCAACAATGAATTCGGCTTTGATTATCTGCGCGATAATACAAAATATTCGATCCAGGATATGGTGCAGCGCGGACATGCTTACGCCATTATTGATGAGATTGACTCCATCCTGATTGACGAAGCCCGGACACCGCTAATCATTTCCAGCCCAACAGATGACCGGTCGGACTTCTACCAAACCATTGACACACTTATCCCGTCTATCACCAAAGATGGCTATGAAGTCGATGAAAAAGCCCGCTCGGCCACATTCAATGAAGATGGCAATGAGCAGATCGAACGGATTCTTCGTGAAAAAGGCCTGCTGAAAGGTGAGAATCTTTATGACATCGAAAATGTGACAATTGTTCACCACATCAATCAGGCCTTAAGAGCTCATAAGCTTTACGTCCGTGACAGAGATTATATCGTTAAGAACGGCGAAGTTATTCTGATTGATGAGTTTACCGGCCGGATGATGGATGGCCGCCGCCTCTCCGAAGGCCTGCACCAAGCCATTGAAGCCAGGGAAAACGTGGATATCAAGCCGGAAAATGTCACCATGGCCTCTGTCACCCTGCAAAACTATTTCCGCCTCTATGACAAACTGTCGGGAATGACCGGTACTGCGGTCACTGAAGCTTCGGAATTCGCCGATATTTACAGTCTTGAAGTACTGGAAATCCCGACCAACCGCCCGATCCGGCGCATTGACGATGAAGATGAAATTTACCGCACGGAGCGCGAAAAACTTGATGCCATTGTCTCAGACATCCAGGAGTGCCGGAACAGTGGTCAGCCCGTGCTGGTCGGCACGGTATCAATTGAGAAATCCGAGCGCCTGTCCGACCGTCTCAAAGATCGCAGTATTCCGCATCAGGTATTGAACGCCCGCTACCACGAACAGGAAGCCCAGATTATCGCCGCCGCCGGTGTCCCGGGTGCCGTGACGATTGCGACCAATATGGCCGGACGCGGGACCGACATTCAGCTCGGCGGAAATATCGACATGCGCGTTGAGCAGGAAGTCCCGGCAGAGCTCGGCGAATTGCAACGCGGCGACGCCATTGACAAAATCAAAGCTGAAATCGCCACGCTCAGAGATCAGGCTCTCCAGGCCGGCGGACTTTATGTGCTCGGAACGGAACGTCACGAGTCACGCCGGATCGATAACCAGCTTCGCGGACGCACAGGTCGTCAGGGTGATCCGGGAAAATCGAAGTTTTACCTTTCGACTGAAGACGACCTGATGCGCATCTTCGGCGGCGACCGCCTCAAGAACATGATGGGCAGGATGGGCTGGGAAGAGGGTGAAAACCTGACCAACCCGTTCATGACCAAGGCGGTCGAACGCGCTCAAATCCGCGTCGAGCAGCGCAATTTCGATACTCGTAAAAATCTGCTCAAATATGATGATGTCGTGAATGATCAGCGCAAAACGATTTTTGAACAGCGCATGGAATTCATGACCAATGACGACGTCTCGGACGTGATTGAGGATTTCCGGCATTATGTCTGCGAGGACCTGATTGAGACCTATGTGCCGAAAAAGGCCTATGCCGAACAATGGGATATCGAAGGTCTAACAACCAAAGCACGGGAATTGCTGCTTTTGATTGAAGCTGAACCGGATGGTCAAAAGGTCATTACGTCCGATATTCCATTCAAGGACTGGGCCGCCGAGGAAGGTATTGCCGATGATGAAATGCTCGAACGGCTCAAGACCGGAACTGACGCCGCTTTCAAACAGCTTACGGCAGGGGTCGAAAACAGGGAAATCCTGCGCGCGGAAAAACAGGTCCTCATGCAGGTCATCGACAACAACTGGCGCGAGCATTTACAACAACTCGACAGTCTGAAATCCGTCATTGGTCTGCGCGGTTACGGGCAGCGCGATCCGCTAAATGAATATAAATCCGAAGCCTTTACGCTCTTTGACAGATTGCTTGTGAACCTGCGCGAAGGCGTAACCCGCGCCATGAACCGCCTGCTGTTTGACGCCCAGGTTCGCCGTCAGACTCTGGAAGCCCAAAGGCGGATGCAAGCCGCTTCCGCGGCCAAGGCTCCGCGTGCACGCGCGCCGATGGATGCCATCCGCCAATTCGGCCCCGTTGCCGCAATATCCGGCACCGCCGCCACAGATATTGCTCCTGAGGCGCTTGAGGGCCTGTCCCGCAACGCGCCCTGCCCCTGCGGCTCTGGTAGGAAGGTCAAACACTGCCACGGGAAGGCCTGATGAGAGTGTAAGTACTGAGGATATTTTATCCCTCAAGGACAGAACACGGAAGCTCGCCTTGTTTACCGATGTGTTCGCTTTTCGTGCTCACGCTTCAAGACCACCATCCGCAGAAATACAGAATAGTTCCCCGGCAATTTGGACACCTCCAGATCATTCAGGGCCTGAAGGATCAGTATCCTGAACATCAGAACCGGATCAAACGGGGGACGACCGCCCTTGCCGATCCGAACGCTTCATACCTCGAAATCAATGATAGCATTCATCACCTCAAGGGGGCCTCCCAAATCGCTAGCCCGCTTAAGTCGTTGGTCCAAGTCAGCCAGGCCATGCTGTCTCATACAAAACAGGAATCATACTTCACGCCAAAAATCCGGGAGTCTCCGGAAGTGTCCATCTTTACAAGTGAACTGGCCTTACAAGTGAACCGGCCTTCACCGTTATTGCCGGGGTGATGTGCGCAATTTCGACAGTCCGCGGGTCATGTTGCGCGCAGGTCCGGGCTACGCGCTGCCGACACGCAAATGATAAAACCCGAAAATCCTTACCAGAGAGTTCGGGGTAGCGCAATTTAATCGTGTCGGCTTTTTTTACTGCGCGGTCCGGGCTTTTTACGGGGGCTGCCGTCCTTGTTGAAGATGATTTTGCCGTCCCTGTCCGTGGCGTACACGTCAGGATCAAGTCCATCCGTTGATGTCGATTTTTTCGTGTGTGTCCCGCTCTCCTCCGCAGCGCCGTCCACAGAGTCTTCAATATCTTTTGCAGCGCTCCCTGATGATGTACCCATAGTCCCGGCAGCTGCCCTGGTGCGAGACACGACCTGGCTGGACATCTTTCGGGCGCGACTGGCGGCTTCTTCGGCAGCATGACGGGCCTCGGCAATCGGGTCAATGTCGGCTGTTTCCGCCTTGCCGCCATCCGGTGAGAGATTATCATTGATACGGAAGACGGTGATCACAAACTCACACAGAAGGCGCAGTGCGACCGGGGCCCAGAGAAACAGCACGAGAAAGAAAAAAAACGGGGCAAACCCGGCCAGTATCGCAAACCCCATGGCGACAAGGACCAGGCTGAGCCAAAAAAAAGCGATGACCAGCCGTTCCTTCATCAGTTTCTCGAAAGACATGAAACAGTTCAGCAAATCACGCATTCGGCAGCTCCTCTACCCAGGCGATTTTACATACAAACCGGTGCGACGACAAGTCGTCGCGCACGAAAATGACTAATCTACATTTTCCACCGCCGGAACGGGTTTGAGCGCGGCAACAGGGGTTTGTGCCCGTATTGCATCAATTTCGCTCCGGCGGGTCTCAAAGGCCGACATCTGCTCCTTTGCCAGGGGCTCGCCGGAGAGTTGCGATAGCCGCCGCGGGTTGATTTTCTTGCCGTGCCGATGGACTTCGTAGTGCAGATGTGGTCCCGTTGAGCGGCCTGTGGAGCCAACGTAGCCGATAACCTGATCCTGGGTTACATAGGTCCCGGCGCGAATGCCGCGAGCGAATTTCGACAGGTGCGCATAGGCGGTCTTGTACCCGTCTGTGTGGCGAATGCGGATATAATTACCGTATCCCCCATACCGGCTGGCCTTTTCGACCGTACCGTTGCCGGCAGCCAGAACGGGTGTGCCCGTCGGTGCTGCGAAGTCCACGCCGGAATGCATTTTCCGGTAGCCTAGAATCGGATGCCGCCGTGAGCCGAAGCCTGAAGACAGGCGCGCACCGTTAATCGGCGTGGCCCGGAGCTTGCGTCTGGCGGTTTTACCTTCGGCATCATAGAAATTCCCGCGACCGCCAGCGTCATAAAATAAATAGTATTCAGACACCTTGCCGCGCGGTGAAAAGCCGGTGAAGAGCAGGTCACCGGTCTTGATCACATTGCCTCTGCGGTCACGCACGACCTCGAGGAACATTTCAAACCCGTCGCCGGGTTGAATGTCGCGCTGAAAGTCGACAGAATACTCATAGATATTGGCGAATTGCTGGATGATTTTGTCCGGAACGCCAAGCCTTTTGGCATCCAGGTACAGACTATCGCCAATTTCCGACCTTACGGTCATGAATCCGGACTTGAATTCCGCCATGATGTCGCGACTGATGAAATTACCATCTTCTGTCCGGCTAAGCATGACCGTGCGGTCTATAGACGGTTTGTAGCCCAGGTGAGCGAGCTGACCGTTATCATGGAAAAAATGAAGACTCTCCCCGGCTTTCAGCCTGCGCGGATCATAACTGTTTGAGAAGGCCTGCGTGATTTTATAGGCCTCTGTCGGTTCAATACCGTTTTTCTGTAAAAGCAGGCCAAGGGAATCACCGGGTTTCAGAGTCAGTATCCGGAATTTTTCCACGGGGGGGCTGTCATCAATGGCCAGGTCGTGGCGGGTCAAATCAACAGGGGGAATCGCCGGTTCGATCTCGACTTCCGCCTCGGCGACGGCGTCATGAGATCGGGGAAATGTCATAACGGCCAGAATAGCGAGACACGCACAGACCCCCAGAAGTTTGAGGCGGTTGTCCAGGTAAAGTCGTGTGCTATCCGCTTTTACAAGTCCCCCTCCTTTGGTACGCAAAGCGTACCTTAGTCGATGCGCAAAATTCTGACCGGATGGAAACGTCATGTCTTCGTTTACCCTTTTCAAAGTTTTAATATCGCCTGTCCTTGTATCAGCGTAAACATGGCTTATGAAGCGTTAACGGACAGGCAAGTCTTGCGTTTGTTTGATGCTTTAGATCAAATTGGGATTGCCAAGGCAAATTAAATGTCTCTTGCGGAACAGGGAAAATACGGCAGGGGCAGGACTCTCGCAATCCGGCGATGGCTGGTCTACAGCCTTGCGGGACTGTTTGCGTTTCTGATTCTGGCTGTCCTTTATATCTGGGTCCAGCGTTATGCCCTGCTCGAAACAGCTCTGCGCAATCAGCTGTCCGCCCGCGGCATAGATGCCGAGTTGAGGATAGAACATGCCGACTGGACCCGGGCGGTTGTGCGCGATTTGAAGTTGCGTGACGGAAGTGAGATATTTTTCTCCTCCGATCGCATCGTCGTCGACTATCAGTGGCGTGACGCGATCAGGGGTCGGGTAAATTACGTCGAGATCCACAAGCCGCATGCCAGGGCGACACTTGACGCATCCGGCCGGATACAGGATACGTGGTATCTGAAACAAATCCGGAATTCGGGCGACGCATCGGGTATGGATTTGCCCGCCCGCGGTATCGTCGTCCGGCACGGCCGTTTTGATATAACATCGCCCTATGGCCGGGTCACGGGCACCGTATCGGGTGATTTTAAATCCATGGACGATGTGACGGCGGATATGGATCTGGAACCTTCGAACATGAGTTTTGGGGATTTTTCCGCGACTCTGTCCGGTTCGGCAAAATTCACGCTCAGCCCCGATGTAAATCAAGGCACGAGCCGGATTGAACCGGATATTGTAATCGGTGACTGGCGTTACGGTGATTTCAGCGGCGAGCGCGTTCAGCTGGCGGGGCAGGCTGATGTGGTGCGATCAGACTCCGGCGTAACCATGTCGGGAGATATTTCAGCAAATAGCCGGGCCATGGATTTCGGGTATCTCAGGCTTGACTCCGGCACGGCCGGTTGGTCCGGTACGCTCGAAATGCAGGACCGCAATGGTGGCGGCACGGTGCTGGACGGGTTTTGGCAGGGGCAGTTCACAGGGGTCACGGTTATGGACGATGAACGCCGCCGCAATATGGCCGAAGCCGTTACAATGTATAAGGCCTTGTCCGTCTCACCGATTGTACGGAATTTCGCTGAAACGCTCACATTGGATATTCAAAACCTGATGGTGGATGGGGAGGTGTCGACCAAAGCTCATGTATCAAAGTCCGGGGCCGATACGGTCGTGTCACTTGACGGGCCGCTAACGTGGTCGTCGGGGAACAGGCGTCTGACCCTGGAGCAAGGCACCGACATGCCGTTCTACACATTTGATCCGGTCGGAAAAATAATCACTTTGGATTTCAATGGGAATTTTGATGGCCGTCATGCCGTGAGTTTTGAAAGCGGAAAACTTGTCATGGGCCCGCAAACCGGTGACTCGCGAACCGGTCTCGGTAATTTCAGGATTCAGGGGTTCAACTCTATTGTACAAACCGCGGGGATATGGCGCCGGACGCTGCCGGATCGCCGTTCAGTCCGGTTAGCTCCGGTACGGGCATCCGTTGATTACGTGAACCTGGACCACGACCGGCGCCTGACAGTATCCGGGGCGATTGATTATGATGGTGAGATTCCCGGCGGTTATGTTAAAGGTCTGAACATGCAGGGGCAACTGGATCTGGATTTAACGGGCCCGACGAAAGTGGGATACGCCCCGACCCGCGGCACCCGGATTTCCATCGACGAGTTTCAATCCGTTGCCGGGTGGCATGGTCGGAATATCGGTTTTGATCTGCGGGATACGAAGGAATTGTATGTGCAAAACCCGGACGGCTCAGGCGTTCTTGGTGTGGAAGTTTCCCGCGGCACAGCCGAATTTGTCCGTATCGGTACGCCACAGAAAATAAACCTGGGTTATGGCAAGGCATCCGTGATTGCCGACATAAATGCACGCGGGCAGAATTGGCGCATGGACGGTCAGGATGTGGTCATGACATCGGATACTGTGCCCGGTCCGGGAACGCGCATGGAGGCGGAAGAACTTTCACTGACGGTCAATATGCAGAAAGGGGACAGATTGCAGTTTTCCCTGGAGACATCCGGCGCAGCTGCGAAAACGCAGCTGGTCGATGCACATGACTTCCGCATAACCGGCGGCGGGACGGCGACGGATTACACCTTCAACTATGCTGATGGGCGGGTGAAATTCCCTGCCGCGCAATGGCCCGTTCTTCCCGTATCCGGAAGCGTGCGCTTCGCCGACGGTCAATGGAGCGGTGACGCCGTGACTTTCCTGCCGCTGGCGGAGACGTCTCCCATCAATGTTGTATATATGTTCAGGGATCGGCAGGGTACTGCGCGGGTGGACATTGTTGATTTGCCGTTCCACCCTTCAGCCCTGCAACCGCAACATCTTATCCCGGCCCTGCAGGGCCGGGTTGCCGACGTGCGCGGGCGGGCTTCGGCGCAAATTGACCTGATTTTCGGGGCGGGTGCACCGGTGCGGTCCTCAGGCACCGTACGACTTGAGAATGTGTCACTTGGGACTCTCCCCGGTCCGGTCACGGATGTAAATTCAGAGATGCGGTTTTCGTCGTTTTTTCCGTTGCAGACGGATGGTGAGCAGTTTCTGACCATGAAGGCTTTTGATCCGGGCCTGCCGCTTGAAAATGGAGAAGTCCGGTTCGAGTTGGTGCCCGCCGGAGTGAATATCACCCGGGCCCGCTGGCCTCTGGGTGACGGGTTTATCTCTCTCGACCCGACGAAATGGCGTTACACAGCCCCTGAAAACCAGATCACCTTGCGCGTTGAAGGCGTCTCCCTGGCGGAATTTTTAAACGATAAGGGCAATGGCAGGCTGATCGCCACGGGAGATATTGACGGTGTTCTGCCCCTCGTCATATCCGGTGTGAAAGTCGATGTAGTCGATGGACAGCTTTTCGTCAAAGACGGCGGTGTTATTCAGTACGGATCAGAGCAGACCGATAGCGCGGTGGCGCAGATCGAACACGCCAAATTCGCCTTTGATGCCCTTGGGGATTTTCGTTACCGCGAATTGAAAGCGACCATAAACGGTCCGCTGGACGGCAACATTCTCGTCGGTATGGTACTTGACGGTTTTAACCCGGAGGTTCTGGGAGGCGCGCCGTTCAGGTTCAATATCACGCTGGAGGGCGAGCTTCTCAACATTGCCCGGAATTTCAATATCGGTCAGCGGATCGGGGCCGGGATTGTGAGCTCCATTCACGGTGAGAGTCTTGATGCGGAAGAAATCATCACCAAACCATAATATAAACTTGCCGCAGCTGAATGTTTATGCCATGCCCGGATGGAAATTTACAAGGTGAACCTGTGATGCAAAAGCTGATGTTGTCATCATGTATCGGCCTCCTGGCGTTGGCGGCATGCCAGCCCAAAGTGCAAATTCTGGCGCCTGACAAACCGACGGAGATCATTCTTAACGTCAAAATTGACCAGGAAGTGCGGGTCAGGCTTGATAAGGAGGTGGAAGACCTTATTTCTGGCAACCCGGATCTGTTCTAGGAGTTTCACGATGAAATCAAAAACGGTTTTTCTCACACTTTTGGGGCTGGCTGTCATGGGTTGTGCGAACGTGATTGTCGTCGCGACTCTGACGCCTCAACCCGCGTTCGCGCAGACCGGTGAAGCCAGAGCCATTGTCGATCGGGCTATTCGCGACGGCCTTGTCGGCGAGACCGCTACGGGCTATCTTCAACTTGTCACGGGGGCGGCTGATCCGAAAATCGTCAACGCCATGAACGAGGTCAATATCCGCCGTAAGTCTGTCTATACGGAGCTGGCCCGCAGGCAGAACGTCCAGGTCAAGGTCGTCGCGGCGCTGGCGGGCGAAAAGCAAATCGCCAAAGCCTCAAGGGGCGACAGGGTTTTGACAAAGGAAGGTCGTTGGGTCACTGTTCAATAGGGCCCCGTTTTAATGGTTTTAATTATCCGTTTCGCTTTCTCCTCCAGCGTCCGAATCCATATCCCGATCTAACCGGAACCGGAGATTGTGATGACCGCACCCGTCACGGAACTGACCCCTGCCGATCTGGCCGCGCTCATGTGCGCACGCATCTGTCATGATCTCGTCAGTCCCGTGGGGGCACTCGGTACAGCACTGGAAGTGCTGGATGATTCGGATAATGTGGACATGCACGAAGATGCACTGGATGTGGTGCGAGTGTCCGCACGGCGGGCCTTGGGTGAGCTGCAATTTCTGCGACTGGCCTTCGGAGGCGGCGGATCGGCGACCGGCAGGGTTTCCGTCGATACGCTCAAGACTCTTTGCGCCGGGAAATATGCCGGGAAATATGATGGTGGCAAAATTATTGTCGGCTGGAGTCATGCCGGTTTTGACGGGCTCGAAAAGACCACTGCACGGCTTGTTCTCAATCTGGTCATGTTGGCGGCGACCTGTATTCCGCGCGGCGGCAACGTGAAAGTCGGCCTGACCGAAAAGGATGATGCCGTGCATATTGACGTCACCGCCACGGGTGTGCGGGCCCGTATTGATCCCATGGTGAAAAACACACTCTCGGGCAAGGCGCCCGAAGACGGATTTGATGGACGATCCATACAGCCTTTCTACACGGGCATGATTATTCGCCGACTCAAGGGTCGCATGGATATGTCCCTTGTGGATGACACGGCCAGCCTGTCGGCGCTCATCCCCGGGATGGAAGATCAAGAGGCGGGACATCTCCATTAACATTTGATTTTGAGTTGGTTTTGAGTGACTTCAGTCAGGGGCCGGTTGTGCGCCCTGTGTAGCGCCCCCTTTGGGGCGTTCAGGATGTGTTCTGGACTGATAAGCCGGATTTGTGCCCCATCATGACGGTCGGCATCGGTGATTTTGGCTTCATTTCCGGCAATATCAAAAGCCCGGGTCGGCCGTAGCCATCGGCGTGAGCATCGACATCAGGCGCGGCATTCTGCCGCAAATTTGGGGTAGTTTTACCCATACGCGTTGTCTATGTAGCGGCAACAAAATCGCGCAGGTGTTGTTGTGTCTGAAACAGCAGATAGCAAAATGCAGAACGAACAGGTTGAAGAGGGCAGGCGTGATTTTATTTATCTTGCCACAGGAGCTGTTGCGGCTGCCGGCGTGGCATCTGTAACCTGGCCGTTGGTTGCGCAGATGGGAAAGGCCGCGGATACCCGTGCGGCGGGTTCTATTGAAATTGATCTGGCCGGAATTGCTGAAGGCTCGCAACTGAAAATGTTGTGGCGCGGCAAGCCCGTTTTCGTGCGACACCGCACCCCGGAGGAAATTGCGGAAGCGGAAAATGCGGATGTCTCCAGGTACCCGGACCCACAGACGGATACGGAACGTCTGGTACCAACGCCCAGCGGTGAAGTGAACCCAAAGTATCTGGTTATGATCGGCGTATGTACACACTTTGGCTGTGTACCGGTGGGCGAGCAGGGTGATTATGGTGGCTGGTACTGCCCGTGTCACGGTTCGCACTACGATACATCCGGACGTATCAGGAAAGGTCCGGCACCGACAAATCTCGCCATTCCTCCTTACGAATACATCTCTGACACGGTTATCAGGGTCGGTTAGTCATGAGCGGACACGCAAGTACCTACGAACCCAAATATGCCGCCGGGAGGTGGCTCGACAAACGCCTCCCGATTGTGCGTATGGGCGCGGATTTCATGACATATCCGTCACCGCGCAATTTGAATTACTGGTACACCTTTGGCGGGATTTTGACGCTTTGTCTTGTTGCCCAGATCATTACCGGCGTTATCCTGGCCATGCACTACGTGCCGCATATTGACTATGCTTTTGAAAGTGTGCAGCGCATCCGCCGTGATGTGCCCTTTGGCTGGTTATTGCAGCCCATGCACGCCGTCGGCGCGTCCATGTTCTTTTTTGCCGTCTATATCCACATGTTTCGCGGGCTCTATTACGGTTCCTACAAAGCGCCCCGTGAAATGATCTGGATACTTGGCTGTATGATTTACCTCGTCATGATGGCTACGGCCTTCCTGGGGTACACCCTGCCCTGGGGACAGATGTCCTTCTGGGGAGCGACCGTGATTACAGGCTTCTTTGGTGCTGTTCCGGTCGTGGGTGAAAGCCTGCAACAGTGGCTGCTCGGCGGGTTTTCCGTCAATAACGCAACTTTGAATCGTTTTTTTGCCCTGCATTATCTGTTGCCGTTTGTGATTGCCGCGTTTGTCGGCCTGCACGTCTGGGCCCTGCACCATGCCGGGCAGAACAACCCTGTTGGTATTGAGCCGAAGACCAAAAAGGATACGTTGTCTTTCCATCCTTACTATACGGTCAAGGACGGCTTTGCAGTCGTGCTTTTTTTGCTGATTTTTGCCTTTTTCATCTTCTATCAGCCCGACGCTTTGGGTCACTCCGATAATTACATACAGGCAGACCCGCTCAAAACACCGACCCACATTGTACCGGAGTGGTACTTCCTGCCGTTCTATGCAATTCTGCGTGCCGTGCCGGACAAACTCATGGGTATCCTGCTCATGCTCGGCGCTATTGCCGTGCTGTTCGTTTTGCCATGGCTCGACACATCCAGAGTGCGTTCCATGCGATTCCGCCCTGTCGCCCGTATGTTCTTTTTCATCTTTATATTTGCCTGCTTCATCCTCGGCCTGTGCGGTGCGAAAAGTCCGGACGACATGGCCTTCACCGTCGGCGAACGTGTGGTAAATGGCGAGAGCAGGCTGATAGGCCTGAACTTTGTCTGGCTATCCCGTATAGGTACATTCCTCTATTTTTCCTATTTTCTGATATTGCCGATACTCGGGTTGATCGAAAAACCGACGGAACGACCGGACTCCATTACAAAATCGGTCCTTGGCGATAAACACCCCAAACCTGCGGTATCCGGATGATGTTGCGCCTTGTTAAAAACAAAGTTGCTCCGGCGGCAGCGCTGGTCGGCATGATAGCAGGCGGTCTTACCATATCCCATGCAGCGGGCAGTTACGACTTTGACTATGAAATGAAATATCCGCATTGGCATTTTGAAGGGCCGTTCGGTACGTATGATCGGGCAGCCATGCAGCGCGGCTATCAGATCTACCGTGAAGTCTGTGCCGCCTGTCATGGGCTTGAGCATGTGTCATTCCGTCATTTGGGCGACAAAGGCGGGCCTTATTATGACGAGAATTATCCTGATCCCAATAGCAATCCATATGTCAAGGCTTTCGCGGCTGACTGGTTGATACAGGATATCGACTCCGAGACCGGTGATACTATTGAACGCCAGGGCACGCCGGCGGATAAGTTTCCCCCCATTTATCCCAATGACGCGGCGGCGGCCGGCAGTAACGGCGGGGCTATTCCACCTGACCTGTCTGTTATGGTCAGTGCGCGGGGCGGCGGAGCCGATTATCTCTATAATCTCCTCATTGCCTATGATGAGCCCAAACCGGAAAAGATGGTTATATCGCCCGGTACATATTTTAATCCGGTAATGGATGGCGGCGCAATCGCCATGGCGGCGCCTTTGATTGACGACATCGTCGAATATGCCGACGGCACACCGGCCACAGTCGATCAAATGGCTGCGGACGTGACGGAGTTTCTGGCCTGGACAGCGGACCCGAAGATGGAAGCCCGCAAAAACACCGGCCTGATGACCATGATTTACCTGACCATCCTGGCCGTCCTGATGTGGTTCTCTTACAGGCGCGTTTGGCGCAATGTGGAGCATTGAGTCCCGATGAGCTGGGTTCTCGGGATTATTGGCGGTTCCGGCCTGTATGATATTGACGGGCTGGAAAATCCGGAATGGGTTTTTGTTGATACACCTTGGGGTGAACCATCGGATGACATTCTTTTTGCTCAACTGAATGGTGTTAAACTCCGCTTTCTACCGCGCCATGGGCGCGGTCATCGCTTACCTCCGGGTGATTTGAACTTCCGCGCCAATATCGATGCGTTGAAACGGGCAGGATGCACGGATATTCTATCCGTATCTGCTGTCGGGTCTCTGCGTGAAAATTATGCGCCTGGTGAGTTTGTTATTGTCGACCAGTTTGTCGACCGCACATTCAAGCGCGAAAAATCCTTTTTCGGTGAAGGCTGTGTCGCCCATGTGTCCATGGCTGATCCCGTCTGTAACCGCCTGGCGGCACTTGCCGGAGATGCAGCGGAAAAGGCCGGGGCCAAGGTCCATCGCGGCGGTACCTATCTCGCTATGGAGGGCCCGCAATTTTCGACTCGGGCGGAAAGCGAAATATATCGCCAATGGGGCTGTTCCGTTATCGGCATGACCAATATGCCCGAAGCCAAACTCGCCCGCGAAGCTGAACTGCCCTATGCCACTGTGGCCATGGTCACAGATTATGATTGCTGGCATCCGGATCATGGCGATGTCGATGTAGCCTCCATTATTGCCATTTTGCGTGAGAATGTGAACACTGCGCGGGACGCGGTTCGACATCTGATCAGTCATATGGCCGACAACGAACGCACACCCGGTCCGCAGGGTATAGAAACCAACCTTGATGCAGCGCTGATTACGGCTTTGGAGGCACGTGATCCGGGGCTCCTGACCAAACTGGATGCTGTTGCCGGGCGTGTCCTTCAGTAGGCATCCGGCTGGTTTTCCGGTCTTGCATCCTGAAATGCAGACAAGGCGTCACAGGCCTCAAAAATTCGCATAATGGTGGGGTAGGGCGCGGGATCAACGTTAAAGCGTGCATTGTTCAACACCTGCGCGTAGAGATGGATATCCGCCAGGCCCGGGGCGGCGCCGTGGCAGAATTCGCCGGTTTCCGGTTCCAGTGCCAGTCGTGTTTCCAGGGCCATGAACCCTGTCGCCGCCCAGTGCCGGAACCAGGCGGCTTTGCCATCCTCACGGACACCGTATTCATCCGAAATGAACCGCAGGATACGCAGATTATTCACCGGATGGATATCGCAACCTGTAATCTGTGCCAAACTGCGAACGCGAGCACGTTCCAGGGCGGTCGACGGCATGAGGGGCGGTTTGGGATAGGCCTCATCAAGATATTCGATAATGGCCATGGATTGTGTCAGGACGGCTTTTTTTCCGATTTCCAGAGCAGGAACCAGCCCCTGCGGGTTCAATCCGAGATAACCCTCCGATTTATGCTCATTCAACAGAAGCGCATAAGGCGTATAACTGTAGTCCAGGCCCTTGAGATTCAAGGCCGCCCGCACCCGGACAGATGCCGAGCTTCGAAAATAATTGTGCAGGATCAGGTCAGACATGGTGGATTTCCAGGATTTCGAGTCCGTTTGCACATCATACAAACTATGCGAACAGTCTTTGCGCTCAACCGACCCGACGCCTCCAAACATATGTGTGAGTATCAGATTCCCGGGTCAAGGTCGTCTCTGACAAGGTCTGTAACGGTCTCAATCCGGTCCTGTCTCCACCGGTACATGATACGACAGAAGACAGCCGGACACCTCCATCAACGTTTATTTTGGATACTGTCCGTCAGGGATGCGGTTGCGCGCCCGAATGTTCCGTGGAATACACGGGGCGGGAATTGGCACGCCGGGCACGCCCCCTGCACGTCAGAAGCAGACTCCCGGGTGGAGTAAACTCCGGGCAGGTTTCCACTCCGGCTCCGGCAGAAGTCCAGGTCTTCTATCTCAGCTTCCGGACCGAGCCCCCCGGCCGCCAGTCACGACGGCGCGTCTGGTATTTATGAAAACTGGTGTCCAAGCCTTCTGTCTCAACTTCCGAGCTGAGCCTTAAGCCGATTGTCTGTTTCAGGGCCAGCCACAGGATAGCCGAGACAGCTGATACAAAGGCACCTATTGCAATCACGCCGACAAGCTGCGGTATGAAATTAACGTCCGGGTTTGTGAGGGGGACGACCAATGTACCGAAAATGCCGGCCACCAGGTGAACAGGGATGGCTCCGACAACATCGTCAATTTTCAGCCGGTTCAACAGTGGAATGGTGAACATGGCGATAAGAGAGCCCGTAGCTCCGACAAATATTGCAGCGGGTACACTTGGTGTCAGCGGTTCAGCCGTGATCGAGACCAGGCCGGCCAGGGCACCGTTTAATGCTAGGGTGACATCAATTTGACCGTAACGGACCTGGGAATAGATAATTGCGGCAATAACACCGGCGGCGGCCGCCGAGTTTGTATTGACAAAAATCCGCGCCACAGAATCGGCGTCGCTGATTGTGCCCGCTGCCAGCTGCGAGCCGCCGTTAAACCCGAACCAGCCCAACCACAAAATGAACGCCCCCAGTGTCGCCAGCGGTATTGAAGACCCCGTCATCGGATTAATTTTGCCGTCCGGCCCGTATTTGCCTGTCCTCGCACCGATAATGACGGCCCCGACCAAAGCCGCCCATCCCCCTGTGGAGTGAACCAGTGTAGAGCCGGCAAAATCGGAAAAGCCCATCTTGTCAAGGAACCCTCCGCCCCATTCCCACGAACCCACAATCGGGTAGATGAACCCGGTCATGAAGATGACAAAGATAAAGAAGGACCAGAATTTAATGCGTTCAGCGACCGTCCCGGATATGATGGATGCTGTCGTCGCACAGAACACCATCTGAAAAAACCAGTCCGAATAGGACGAATAACCTGTTTCGACATCCTCGGGAGTAAAACTGTAGGGGCCGCCAAACCCGCCAAGAAAGGGGGAAGCCCCGCCATACATCATGTTATAGCCGATAACCCAGAACATGATTCCGGCCACGGAATACAGCGCGATATTCTTGAGACACTGCGCGGAGACATTTTTGGTGCGGACAAGTCCGGCTTCAAACATGGCAAAACCGGCCGCCATCCACATGACCAGGAAGCCCCCGATCAGGAACAGCAACGTGTTAAATACAAAATTCGTTGTCGCGGCCTGATCTGCAAACTGTGCGGCCAGGTCAGCCTCCTGCGCGACTGCCGCGCCGGGCAGTAAAGTCAGTCCCAGTACTGCGAGCCTGATTGTTGCGTTTTTATTCATCGCTCTTCCCTGTGGCGGCAACCCAGGGGTGTCTATCAGGGACGGGGCACGACCGGGCGAGTCAAAACGAAACGACCCGCCGGACTTTGCCGATCCTGACAAAAACTGTGCAGAGTTAATGCTTTCTGCCTATGCCTTGTGCAAGTGTGAGATGAACACCGCGTCTGCCCGGATTTAAACATATTGACATCTGAACGCCGGAGCCTGTTGCGGATGCACCTGCCGGAGTTTGTCGCGTTATCCGGCTGACAGGATCAATGCTTGGGAGCCGGATGTGAAAGAGAAAATGGGTTTCTATAATCTGGCCGCATCTCTGGTGAAACTTCTGCCGCCCGAGGCCGCGCACCGGGCAACAATCAGGGCTTTGCGTCTCGGATTGGGTCCGGTGAGCCTGCACCGTGACGATCCGGTGCTGGAGACAGAGGTCGGGGGCCTGTTTCTGCCCAACCCGGTCGGCCTCGCGGCCGGATTTGACAAGGACGCCGAGGTGCCGGATGCCATGCTGGCCATGGGATTCGGGTTTGTGGAGTGCGGCTCGGTCACGCCGCATCCGCAGGCGGGCAATCCGGGACCGCGTCTGTTTCGCCTGGCTGAAGACAAAGCCATCATCAACAGGATGGGTTTTAACAGTGCGGGAATGGAGCATTTCCGGTCATGCCTGGAAGGGCGTCGCCCAAATCCGGGCCTGGTCGGAGCCAATCTCGGCGCGAACAGGGACAGCGCAGACCGGGTCGCCGATTATGTCACAGGTCTGAAAACCCTTTGGGGGCTGGCCGACTACTTCACAGTCAATATCAGCAGCCCGAATACGCCGGGACTGCGGGGATTGCAAAGCGGGGACGCCATGGATGATCTGCTGGGTCGCGTGCAGGAAGCGCGACAGGAGCTGACAGGTGATGCGCCGTCCGTGCCGGTTTTTCTGAAAGTGGCCCCGGATATTGAACTCCCCGATGTGGAGCGCATCACGCAGCAGGCGCGAACCTACGGCATAAACGCGATCATTGTGTCCAATACCACGATTGCGCGACCGGATACGCTTGAAAGTCCGCACGCTTCTGAAGCCGGTGGACTGTCCGGCGCACCGCTGATGAAAAAGTCCACGCTGATGCTCAAGGAATTCGCCGCCGCTGCGCGCGGGCGGATTGACCTTATCGGTGTCGGCGGCATAACCGGCGGCGCCGATGCGTATGCCAAAATCAGGGCCGGCGCCAGGGCCGTCCAGCTCTACTCCGCCCTGGTCTATCACGGCCCGGCCCTGGTGCGGACTATCAAGCGGGATCTGGCGGCGCGCCTCAAGGCGGACGGGTTCAATTCCGTGGCGGAGGCTGTAAAGACCGCCTGATGGAAGGGACATAAACTGCCAGAGTCAGTGCCCGGGCGACGTAATAAATCAGAAATGCGACCCATATACCTGTGCCGCCCAGGCCGGGTTGCAATACAAAATGTGCTGCGAGATAAATCAACACGGCGATGATCCCCGCGTCGCGCATTTCCCGGGTCCGTGTGGTGCCGATGAAAATACCGTCGAGCTGCCAGGCGGCAAAGCCGAAGACCGGGACGAGAGCGCAATAGGGCAGATAGATCCGCCCCATATCCCGTACGGCGGGATCAATTGACAGGATGTCAATCACCCACGGCCCTGCGAGCAGAATTATCAGGCCGAACAGGATCGCAAAACCGGCGGAATATTGCGTCGTCAGTTTCACGGCCCGGTCAAATCGCATGCGGTTTCGGGCCCCGTAGGCGGCACCTGTCACCGCTTCAGCCGTATGGGCAAAGGCGTCCAGAACCAATGCACCCATGGTGATGAACTGCAAATGAATATGATTGGCGGCAAGAAATACCTCCCCTTCCGTTGCCGCCGCATTGGCAAAAAAATTAAACCCGAATGTTAGCGCCAGAGTGCGAATGAAAATATTGGAATGGGTGACACCGAGTTTCTGCAGGGCAGGCAGGTCGAAAAAATTGCTGACACCCGGAAACATATTGTCCCCGTGCGCACGGCGACGAAATTCACGGGAGGCAAGCCACAGGCCGGTCCCGAGCCCGGCCCATTCGGCAACGGCTGAGGCAATGCCCACGCCGTAAAGCCCCCAATCCAGCCTGATGACGAAGTAAAGCGATAAAAAAGCATTCACAACATTAAGAACAATTTGCAGAATTAGAGCGTACTGCGAGCGACTGATCCCGACAAACCAGCCCATCACAGCCATTGATCCCAGTGTGGCCGGAAGCCCCCAGAGACGGGCACTGATGTAAATTGTCGCCGCTGACTCAATGGTCTCTGAAGCCGTGTAGATTGTGAATACCAGCGGCAAAATCCATATCTGCATCGCCCAGACAATCAGGCCGAGCAGCAATCCTGATGGAACGGCGCGCAGTAAATGCAGTCTGACTGCAAGCGGGTCATTCTGCCCGTCGGACTGCGCGGCGAGTCCGGCCGTACTCATGCGCAGGAACCCGAAACCCCAGTAAACGATCCCGTAAATAACCGCCCCGAGACCGATTCCCGCCAGGGCTGACGTGCCTGCATGGCGCCCAATGACGAACGTATCCACCAGACCGACCATCGGGGCCATGGCATTAGCTAGCATGATCGGCCCGCTTTGCATCAGGACAAAGCGGCGGGTCAGGGCAGGTTGCATGGGACAGGCATGCCGGGTTCAGGATCAGGACCTGTTGATTTAAAGGGCTTTTTATGTTGTGATATGTGATTCATGTGTCGCAAGAGAGGTTTTGCGATGGGTGATGTATGTGTGCCGTCAGAACAATGTATCTTAAAGACATTACCCTGTTGACATTCGCGGCTTACTTTACCGCCTGTGTAATTGTTAATGTTTTCCCAACAAATGTCCTGGCAATATCCGCGTTTGTATTGTTCTTTGTCCTGGTGATGAGCTGTTACTGCGCCTGGGCATTTTATATATCAGGAAACGCAGCTGACAGGGTCAAGGATCGTAAAAAAATGAAAGTTTACGGCACTGTTTACCTGGCGGGCCTGGTTGGCCTTGCTATTCACATGTATTCGAAGCTATGGACGGATCCTGAAAGTAACCGGCATGTGGGATTTGTTGAAATCATCGTCGGATGGGGTGTGATAATTGCACTTTTCCTGATGCTGAATTTTGCGGCGTACCTGATTTCCCTGAAAGAGAATGCTCCCGGGGCCGACCGGACAAACAACCGGATCGTCACTGTATTCAAGCTCTTTATGATTCCGTTTTTTATGAGTGATATTACCGGAAGGATCGGGAGAATGTCCTCGAACGAACAAAAATCATGATGGGATCAAGCCTGCCCAAAGCACCGGTAGTGCCAATCGTGCAGCGTACCCCCGTTTCGGAGTCCGCTGTTTGGGACTCCTCAGTTCGGATATATCCGGTTTCGTTTCGGGTTACGGGGCCGGGAGCGCGTCAGAAGTTGACGGCGTTTTGGTGCATATGATAAATTCTGATGACACTGAATATCAGTTGATGGATATCCGGTATGAGGAGTGTGGGGCTGATGTTGCAATAATTGATAACAGGGACGAATCAATCGGAGGTTTCTTCAAGCGTCTTTCCGGTATCATCCGGGGGCATATTTCGGCCCTTCCTTCTGATTGAGGCTTGTGAGCCGGATCAGGTATCCGGGCAGAATTTTGCGGCCCGGTGCATCGGTCGGACATATTCATCAACATTTATTTTGAGTTGGTTTTGAGTGATTTCAGTCAGGCATCCGGCAGAGGTGCGCGGCCCCGGCACCGGCGCCGCGGGGTGACAGGGAAACCGCCGCCGTGAAGGGAATAATTCCCGGTAACAGAACACATGCAAGACAGAGAGAGAAGACATGACCCGGCAACAGAAGGAACAGGAACAGGAGCCGTTTCAGGACGTCCGGTATCTGATTGAGAAAATACAGAAAGCCTGCCCGGACGGCGATTGTATTTTCAGGGGAGAGCCGCGCAAATACAAAAAGATCAGTTCGGGCATTTACAGGTTTCCAGAAGATTTAGGCGTCAAACGGGACAATGATTTCCGGCCCATGGATATGGAAAGGATGTATGTGAAGGGAGTGAAGGACCGGGGCCATTATTCACCCGGCGCCTCCAATGTGGAAATTCTGACAGACCTGCGCTATCACGGCGGCCCGACAAATCTGATTGGTTTCAGCCGTGACATGCTTATGGCGCTTTTCTTTGCCTGTAACGGCGAACCGGGCGAGGATGGCCGACTGATAATTCTGTCCACGAAAGGGATCAGGACACTTACAGAGATTGATTACGACAGGGACCGGACGGATATTGCCCTGCTGGCCCCGGCCCGCACACAACACAGCCGCGCCCGTGTGGATGTCCAGAGCAGTGTGTTCGTGTATGCGCCCAGGGGGGTTATTGATGAGGACAACGGCGCACGCATCGAAATAATCTCCCCGGAGCTGAAAACGGAGTGCAGAGACTATCTGCGACTGTACCACAACATTCACGAGCAAACCGTCTACAACGATTTGATCGGCTACATCGAAAACGAAAAAACACACCGGAAGGCGATGGTCTTTTTCAGCCAGGGCCTGGCCAAGGGTCGGCGAAGTGATGGCGAAGGCATTTCAAGCCGGGCGCTCCGCCCGGGCGTTTCCAACCCCATGAACTGCCCTGATGATTTCATCGGATGGATGCAGTTGAAGCCGGATGATACCGATGCTTTTTTCCCTTGTACTGATGACGAGGAAACGAGGAAACGATACGCGAAGGCCGTCGAAGATTTTAATAAGGCACTCCATATCAGGCCGGACTTTGCCGATGCCCTGTTTTACCGGAGCAAGGCCAGACTGGCCGTTGGCAAGCCTCAGGAGGCCGTCGCGGATTTTGACAAGGCAATCCGGCTGGCCCCGGACAATGCGGGAGCGTGGCTGGGCCGCGGTATCGCCAAGGGGCAGCTTGGCCGGTATGAGGACGCAGCTTGGCTTGCATAAAGAGGCCATATCTGATTGTGACAAGGCAATAGAGCTGGCCCCGGACAATGCCGGTGCGTGGCTTCACCGCGGCATCCTCAAGGGGCAGCTTGGCTTGCATAAAGAGGCCATATCTGATTGTGACAAGGCGATAGAGCTGGCCTCGGACAATGCCAGTGCGTGGCTTCACCGCGGTGCCGCCAAGGGGCTGCTGAGGCAGCATAAAGGGGTGATCGCGGATTATGACGAGGTGCTCCGGCTACAACCGGAAAATGCCGAAGCGTTGCTCGGGCGCGGCATCGCCAGGACGGGGTTGGGGCAATATGAAGAGGCCGTGGCGGATTTTGACGAGGCGCTCCGGCTGGCCCCGGACCATGCCGGTGCGTGGTTCAACCGCGGCATTGCCAAGGGGAATCTTGGTCGGCATAAAGAGGCCATCGCCGATTATGACGAGGCGCTTCGGCTGGCCCCGGACCATGCCGGTGCGTGGCTCCAGCGCGGCATTGCCAAGGGGAATCTTGGTCGGCATGAAGAGGCCATCGCCGACTGTGACGAGGCGCTCCGGCTGGCCCCGGACCATGCCGGCGCGTGGCGCACCTGCGGCGTCGCCAAGGTGCGGCTTGGCCGGTATGGGGACGCCATCGCTGATCTTGACGAAGCGCTCCGGCTGGCCCCGGACGATGCCGGTGCGTGGCTCCAGCGCGGCATTGCCAAGCAGCAGCTTGGTCGGCATGGGGAGGCCATCGCCGATTATGACGAGGCGCTCCGGCTGGCCCCGGACCATGCCGGTGCATGGCGCACCCGCGGCATTGCCAAGGCGCAGCTTGGCGAGCATAAAGAGGCCGCCGCCGATTTTGACGAAGCGATCCGGCAGACCCCGGATTATGCCCGTGCGTGGCTCAACCGCGGCCTCACCAGGGTGTGTCTTGGCCAGCATGAAGAGGCTATGGCCGATGCGCAGCAGGCCCTGTCCCTGGCACAGCAACAGGGCAATGCGGAGCTGGCAGAGATGGCGCAGGGACTCCTCACGGACTTGGAGGGCACAGCCTGACCCTGCGCCGCCTCGCCGGGTAGCGGCGGCGTGTGCGCTCTTTCGGATATTTCTTTTTTATAAATACCACGTCAAGCTCCCCGTCCCGTCTTGCGCGGCCGGACGCATTATGCCGGTCTCCGGTTGCCGGGGATTGCGGGTTTGGGGCCGGGCTGCATGGGAGGTTTGCTGTTGATTTATGGGGCCCGGGCTTTTACGGAACTCGCGAACGTCACTCCGAACCGGCGGCCATCACTTGAGACCATGACCCAGCGCACCATCACGGATCGGCCCCGGCCTCGTCTCACAGTTGCGATAACGGGGCGGCCCCAATGACCCGGCCGCGCAGGAGAAAGCTCATAGAGGTGGCCATGCCCCTGGATGTGATCAACAGGGCCTCGGTGCGGGAGAAGTCCATCCGGCACGGCCATCCCTCCACCCTGCATCTGTGGTGGGCGCGGCGCCCCCTGGCCACATGCCGGGCGGTGCTGTTTGCGCAGCTGGTGGATGACCCGTCCAGCCATCCGGACCGTTTTCCGACCCCGGAGGCGGTGGAGACGGAG
>JACOMS010000021.1 GCA_014324115.1 Hyphomonadaceae bacterium | reverse complement strand
ACCGGGCTCAAGCCCGGCGTCCGATCCGACTGTCGGTAATTTCACACTCATCGGTGCGGACAGTACAAGAGGCAGTGCCATTCGCGTGCGAAGGGGTGCCGTCGGCACCTGGCTGAACGGTGTCGTGACCGGCGGCAATGCCTGTCTTGAGTATGAGGGCGATGCCGGTGACGGTGTTGAGGGCTTTACGCCGGGGTCTGATCCGGCCTTCCTGTCTGTACTGTTTGACTGTGCGGGCGGGGTGTTGACACGGCGGGGCGGCGTAACAGGTCAGGAGGCTGTTGATGCGGACAGGAACAACAGGATTATGACCCACACCCTTGAGGGGTTTGTCAACGGCCTGGCCGAGGCTGCGGTCCCTGCGGCTCCGGTTCCCCGGGGCAACAGCTTCCTTGAGGCTGTTGATTACATCGGCGCTGTCAGGAATGCCGACGATACCTGGTGGCGGGGCTGGACCTACGGCCTGGAAGCCCTCTGATCCCTGTTGATCAGAGGATATGACCGCGGGGTATCCGCGAACGACTCAACATCATCCGGGGCTGCGTTGGCCCTGACAGACAGGCCGCGTGCCGGACCTCTCGCGGGGTTATGTGTGAACTTCCGCCTGCCTGCATACATTATGACGGAAAAGTTATGGGATTATATACGAGAATCCCATTTTTTGTTGACGGTTCCGATAAATACACTACAGTAGAATCCCAACAGCGGAGGTTCCCATGGCTTGCAACGCACCTGGAAAACATCAGCGCGAGGAGATCAGTTTGAAGAAGCTGATGGATATGTTCCCTGATGACGATTCAGCCCGTAAATGGCTGGAATCTGAAATCTGGCCGGATGGCCCCGTGTGTCCGCACTGTGACTCAACAAACATCCAATACCCAATCAGACACCGCACAATGACGCACCGATGCCGGGATTGCGCCAATCGACCTCAATTCAGTCTCAAGTCCGGCACGGTGATGAAGGGCACTAAACTTGATTATCGTGATTGGGTCATTGCAATTTATTTGCTGACCACGAACCTCAGGGGCGTGTCCAGCACAAAGCTCCGCCGTGATTTGGAAATCACCCAAAAGTCCGCCTGGCACCTGTTGCACCGACTTCGCAAATCGTTTGAAACTCGTGGTGGCCTGACCTTTTCCGGCCCTGTCGAGGCCGATGAAACCTTTGTCGGTGGCCTGGAGAGGAACTGGCCCCGCAGGAAGAAACTGAAAGCCGGTCGCGGCGGGGTCGGTAAGGCGATCATTGTTGGCGCAACAGATCGTCAGAGCAACTGCGTTGTTGCCGGGGTAATCCCTGACACCACCGCCAGGACGCTACAGGGCTTCGCGGAAAGCCATACCGAACCGAAGGCGCAAGTTTACACCGATCCCGTTGCAGACAGGGGGTTGTCGAGCGGGGCGCGGGGCGACTGTCATGCCTGACAGGATCAAGGATTTTGCGACCGGTAGACCGGTGGACATTGAGAAGGCGGAAGAGCGTGTCAGGCAGGAGCAGGAGCGTATTCTTGTTGAAAGCTACGGTTACCCGAAGGCGCACCTTGACATTGAGGTGAAGATTCCTCGCGGCAGAGGGTCTTTTTCGGATTTTGCCGACATTGTGATTTATGATTCCCCGCATGGTCGAGACCCCGCAAAACACGTTTTGGGTATTGTTGAGGTCAAGCGTCCAGATCGGAAAGACGGGCTGGAACAACTTAAGTCTTACATGACGGCGACATCAGCAGCCTGGGGAGTGTGGACGAACGGTAATAACATCGTATTTGTGTGCCGCGAAGACCATAAAATCGTCGAAGGTCTTCTTAACAACATTCCGGCTTACGGCCAGTCAGTTGAAGATGTGGGGAGGTTGGAGCGAAGTGACCTTCGGCCCTTTACCCGCAGCGAACTGAAGGCAGCTTTTCGACGCATTCTGCGCACATTGTACGCAAATACAAATATCAGCCGGAAGGAAAAGCTTGGAAGCGAGATGATTAAGATCGTTTTTGCAAAGATTTACGATGAGCAGACGTTCGTTGAGCGTCCACCGGAGTTTCGTGTTGGTTTCGGAGAACCTCCGGCGAAAGTAGCCAAACGGATTGCGGCGCTATTCAAAGGTGTCAGTGATGAGTTCAAGTACGATGATATTTTTTTGGAGCACGATAAGATCACACTGGATGACAGGTCGCTGGCCTGGGTTGTTGGTCAACTGGAGCGTGGAAGTTTACTGGATACCGACAGCGATGTTGTCGGCGACGCTTTTGAGGTTTTTTCGGAATCAAAACTCGTTGGAGAAAAGGGTGAGTTTTTCACGCCGCGCGGTGTGGTCCGTGTTGCCGTCAAACTTGCCGATCCAGCCCCTGAAAAAACCATATGCGATCCGGCGTGCGGTTCGGGTGGTTTCCTGATTTACGCCATGGAACACGTTTGGGAGCGCATGGAGCGCGATCCAAAGTGGCGTGGTGCCTCCAATATAAAGGAGCAAAAAAAGGCGCTGGCAGCCAGGTCGCTTTTTGGCATTGATAAAGAAACTGATCTGGTGCGGATTGCCAAGGCACACATGGCGATAGCCGGTGACGGGCGGAGCAACATTGTTCACGAAAACTCACTTCATGATGTTGAAGTGTTTGCCCGTGATGCCAAAGCCCATATGATTGAGAATGGCAGGTTTCGCCAATTTGATTTCGTTTTCACGAACCCGCCGTTCGGTACGAAGACAAAAGTCGTGGCTGAAGATGCGCAAATGTTTTCACTCGGCCATAAATGGCAAAAGAAGGATAGTAAATGGGAAGTAACCGCAAAAATCAGTAATCGCGATCCCTATATTCTTTTTGTTGAACGCTGCCTGGAGATGACAAAGAATGGGGGAACATTGGCGATTGTACTGCCGGAGTCCGTTTTTCATGCCCCATCGCTCGGATATATCCGGCAGTACATTTCGGAGAGTAACAACGTCCGTGCGGTAGTCGATCTGCCACACAACACCTTTAGACCCCATTGCAATGCCAAGACATGCCTGCTTGTCATGACAAAAGGCGAGGCACAGCAAAGCACAGTGCTCATGGCGACACCGGAGGAAATGGGACACGACCACACCGGCCGCAATCTGTACAGGCCGGGCTCAAACGATCTATGGGACGATCTACCCATAGTGCTTTCCGAAGTCAACGACCCTGACAATCCCGATAACCTGTACGTTTTCACCGTGCCGCATACGGAGGTGCAGCCGGATATATTGGTTCCGCGTTTTTATCGCAATCAGACGACACTAAAATTGCCGGACGGTTTTTATGGTGTAACCTTGGGACAACTTGTCGAAGAGGGCACTGTAGGCGCATGGGACGGGCATGGTTCACCGGCGTCTATCGAAAAAGGTCGCGGCGACATTCCGTACATCAGGGTGTCCGATATTGTGAATTGGGAGCTTTATCGCAATCCGGTCACTGGAATCCCGGAGTATGAGTATCAGCGCAAATTGGGTAAGAAGGGCGTTCCACCGGAGCAGGGTGATGTCATTTTTGTTCGCCGCGGCAGCTACCGGATCGGCACTGTCGCCATGGCATCACCGCGTGATCGCAAAGTACTGCTTACCAAGGAGCTACTGACGCTTCGGTTGACTGATACAGCAAATAATTATGGATTGACACCTTTCTATCTGCTCGCCGCACTGTCATCAAAAACCGTTCAGGACCAAATCCCCAATCTCGTCTGCATCGACACAACACTTCCGACCATTGGTGATCGATGGAAATATCTGACACTACCAATTCCTGAAAATAGAGCAGAAACTGCCGCCATCAGCGGTAATGTTGAAAGCAGTGTCAAGAAAAAATGGTCTGCACAAGAACAAATTGACGTATTACGCCAAAAGTTTGGAGGGGGGCTCATAACATGATTAAGGAAATGCCTGTTGTGCGGGTGAAGCCGCACAGCTATCAGCCAAGCAAGGCAGAATTGGAAGAGGCGGTCGTTATCCGCAAGGCCGATGATTCAATACCGACTCCTGAAGAGTTGGTACGTGCCGCGCTTCGCCCCGTCAAAATCACCGAAGATATTGAGGCATAAGCACGGAATTGGGATCTTGGTATATAATTCCCGAAAGTTATGATACAAAGTCTGTTTTCGTCTTGCCGATGTCTTTTGACGCTGTATCGTGAGCCTTACATGTGACAGGCATGAGGTTTGTTTTGCAGAAAGGCAAGATCATGAAGCCGGTTTTTTCCGTGTCGGGCCGGGCCTCACGCGGGGTTATGTGTGAGCTTCCGCCGGGCGGCTACCCCCCGCTACAGGCACGAAAATATGAAGATGGGCGTGTGTGCCTGTCTCCAATCCCCGGTTTAACCGCCGGGGATGGAACTGCGACAGTGAGGTGGCCGAGTGGTTGAAGGCGCACGCCTGGAACGCGTGTATACGTTAATAGCGTATTGAGGGTTCGAATCCCTTCCTCACTGCCACATCTGAGCGGTGTGATCGGGGGCCCGGCCGCAGCACCTTGTTACAATTGGTCCTTCTTTTCCAGAGTGCTAGACCGTTTGACATCGTTGATGAATGCCTACAAAGATTACAGTTGGACACTTCCAATAACCCTTGGATTTTTGGCGTGAAGTATGATTCCTGTTTTGTATGACACAACATGGCCCATTCGACTTGGACGAACGACTTGGACGAACGACTTGAGCGGGTTGGCGATTTGGGCCACCCCCTTGAGGTGATGAATGCTATCATTGATTTTGAGGTATTTCGTCCGGTTCCGGACCGGGCGTTGAAGCGTTCGGATCGGCGCAAGGGGGGGCGTCCCCATGTGATCCGGTTATGATGTTCAGGATACTGATCCTTCAGGCCCTGAATGATCTTTGCCGATGAACGTGCCGAATTTCTGATTACGGATCGGTTGAGCTATGGGCGCTTTCCGGGCTTGGAAGGCAAGTCAGCCCTTCGATATCCGGGACAATCCCGACAGGGCGTCGCAGAAAGATACAGGCGCACGCTGGACGATAAAATACTCCAAAAAGAAAGCGAGTGCGCCCAAAGGCTGCGTGGATATTGCCACACCACACTACGGCTACAAGTCTCATATCATGACAGACAAGTCCCATAGCTTCATCCGGTCTTTCAAGGTCACCGATGCCGGCTGTCATGATGGGGCAACAGCTTCCTTGAGGCTGTTGATTACATCGGCGCTGTCAGGAATGCCGACGATACCTGGTGGCGGGGCTGGACCTGCGGCCTGGAAGAGTCTGATCCCTGTTGATCACATGACAACTCCCGGCAGGAGCGGGATCAGGCACAATACATCACACACAATACATCACACACAATATGGGGGGGTCGCGTCTGTTGCGTGACCCTGTAATCCCGGATCATAAAAATTGAAGTGATGAATTGGAAAAAGTATTGATATGCCTTAGCAAAGATCGTAATCAGGTCACGTTATGACCATGCGTTCCATGCTTCTCATGACCGGGGCTTTCACGCTTGTTTTGACCGGTGTGCCGGTAACCGGCTATTCATCATCGCCTGAGTCTCAGTCCGGCCATAATTCACAAGCCGCTGGGCCCGCGGACGATGATACATCTGTCCGGACGGAAACAGCACCAGGGTCGCCTTCGGATTCTGATGCGGTTACCCGGGAGGGCGGTGATGTCAGATCTGCCGGACGACATGTACACGGAGTCGCAAATCTGGCCCTTGTGCTCGAAGGAGAGACCGTCACAGTAGAACTTGAGTCGCCCGCCTTTAACATTCTCGGGTTTGAACACGCCCCGGAAACCGACGCACAAAAAACCGCCGTCAGGGACGCCGAGGTGCTTCTTCGCGAACCTGGCAAACTGATCATGTTTAACAGTGAGGCCGGATGCGTAGCCCGGACACCCGAGTCTCCCTTTGAACTGCATACCTTGTGGGAAGGACATGATGGCAAAGACCACGGCCATGACGGTCATCACGCGGATGATCACGCCGGTGATGAACATGATGATCACAAAGACGAACACACGAGTGTCATGTTGAGCTATGAATTCTCCTGTAGTGCCCCTGATAATCTGCGTGAAGTTGACCTTGCAGTCTTTGAAACATTTCCGAATTTTACGGAAATAGGTGTTGTTTTCCTGGGCCCGGACAGCCAGAGAGCCTTCAATGCAGGCAACCGTAATCAAGTCATACGCCTGCGCGGGAACTGAAATTGAAAACACGGATCGTTGCCGCTTTGATATCGGGTGTGCTGGCGGGATGTGCTCCTGCTGATACCACCTCCGGCTCTGCACGAACGGGGAGTGTGGAGGCCGATGTTGAAGTTACCCGGATCATCTGGGACGACTTGATGCCTGAAGGTGAATTTGAACGCCTGGAGGCCCTCTATGAAAATTTCTTCGAAGAGCTCGAAGCCCGCATGTCCCGGCAGCAGACATTGATGGACGCAGCCAGGGGAGACGATTTCGATATTACCTCCATCATAGCCGAAGGAAGTGCGGATGACAGTATGGAACAGATCGGTACCTATAATGTTGTCGAAGAACTCGACGGGGTGAATATACGCATCCCCGGTTATATTGTGCCCCTGGATTTTAACGCAGATGCACAACATGATGAATTCTTGCTTGTACCGTATTTCGGGGCCTGTCTGCACACACCTCCGCCACCGCCCAATCAGATATTATATGTCAAGGCCGAACCGCCGGCTGAAATTCCTGATATTTACGAACCGGTCTGGGTCGAAGGGAAGCTCGAAACCGGCAGGTTTCTGACCGGGATGGGTAACAGTGCCTATGAGCTGAGCCTGTCCAAACTTGAGCCTTATGAGTATTGATGAAGCGGTCCTGTCCCTACAGGATGTGCTTTTTGGCTGGACACCGGGGTCGGAGCTTCTCCGTATCCGTGCGTTTTCCATAAAGCGCGGGCAAAGTGTGTTTCTGCGCGGGCCCAGCGGCTCGGGCAAGAGTACGCTGCTCGGGCTTGTCAGCGGTGTCATTGCGCCGGATGCGGGTCGCATAGATATCTGCGGGCAGGATCTGGTCCGGATTCCCGGAAGCAGAAGAGACGTGCTCCGCGCCGATCATCTTGGTATTATTTTTCAGCAATTCAATCTTCTGCCCTATCTGGACGTCATTCAGAATGTTACGCTGCCCTGCCGGTTTTCAAAACTGCGTCGGGACAAGGCCAGAGAAATGACGAAAACCGTCACAGGGCAGGCGATACATCTGGCCGAATCACTGGGGCTTTCATCTGCCGACATATCCAAAACCGTAAGTGAATTGAGTGTCGGGCAGCAACAGCGCGTCGCTGTCGCCCGCGCCCTGATCGGCGGGCCGGACCTTATTATTGCGGATGAACCGACATCAGCACTTGATCACAAAAACCGGGACCGGTTTATTGAAATCCTCAATGATCAAAGGCACCGGTTTAACAGTAGTCTGCTTTTTGTCAGCCATGACGAAACCCTGTCCTCACATTTCGACGAGGCCCTGGATTTGTCGGATATAAACACACGGGCTCAATCCTGAATCTGCCGCACAGCATATCCCTCGCGGCGCGGTCATTACTTGCCAGAAAATTCACGGCAATTTTGACGATCATTTCCATTGCGACAGCTGTATTTCTGTTTGTGGCCGTGGAAAATCTGCGTCAGGGGGCACGGACAAGTTTCGAGCGGACAATAAGTGACACAGACCTTATCGTGGGCGCACGTTCCGGTTCAATCAATCTGGTGCTCTATTCCATTTTCCAGATCGGAAATCCGACCAGTAATGTCACCTGGGAGACCTATGAGGATATCACAAAACGCCCCGATATTGCCTGGACAGTTCCCATCAGTCTGGGTGATTCGCACCGCGGCTACCGGGTGATCGGGACGACGGACGCCTATTTTGATCATTACAAATACGGAGATTCGCGCTCTCCGGGTTTTCGGGACGGGCGGGTATTTATTGATCTTTTCGATATTGTTCTGGGCGCGCAGGTCGCCGACAGGCTGGATTATGAGCTTGGCACGTCAATAACCCTGTCCCATGGTCTGGGTGCGACCAGCTTTTCCGAACATACGGATAAACCGTTCGAAGTCGTGGGTATTCTGGCTCCGACCGGCACGCCGCTGGATCGTTCCGTGTTTGTCAGCCTCGAAGCCATTGAGGCGATACATGTGGGCTGGAACAGCGGGACGCAAACGGCGTTCAGCCGTATGGCAACACCTGAACGTGTCCGAAATATGAATCTTCAGCCGAAGAGCATAACCGCCATCCTCGTCGGAGCCCGATCCCGTATACAGACACTTCGCATCCAGAGGGATTTGAACACCTATAAAAAAGAACCCTTGCAGGCCGTCATTCCCGGCGTGGCCTTGAGCCGACTCTGGGGGATTGTCTCTGTGGTTGAACAAGCCCTGGCAGCTGTGTCGGCCTTTGTAATCGCGGTCGGCATGATCGGAATCCTGACGTCAATTCTCACCGGTCTGAACGAACGCCGCCGGGAGATGGCAATACTCAGATCAGTCGGGGCGAGGGGGCGTCATATCGTGGCTCTGCTTGTCAGTGAGGCCGCTCTGTTGGCATTTACAGGTGCAATTTCCGGTATAGTCTGTCTTTACGGCATGACGCTGGCACTGTCGCCCTGGCTTGAAGAGCGTTTCAACATCGGGGCCGCAAGACACCTGCCTGGCCTTTTCGACCTGTGGGTGGTTCTGGGTGTGACGTGTGCGGCGGCCCTGTTGGGCCTGATACCGGCGATTATTGCACTAAGACGGTCTCTGTCTGACGGATTATCTATCCGTTTTTAAGTCGGCCTGTTTCCTGACGGGCTTTTCGGATTTCGCATCAGATTTCCCATTGACCCTGTCCCGCGCTTTACGTGAGGCGAGGGATGCAACATTCGAAAACGACGGCCTGTTTGCGGCTTTTTCGTCTTCGTGTTCGACCCGGGTGGTTTGAGGAGTCGCTTCATCCTTCGGCGTATAATCGGAAAAACTGTCTTTGTAGGCGGCCGGATCGTAAGGCGTCCCCGGATCGTAAGGCGTCCATCGTGCGCCGAAACCGCCCGGGAACGCGCCGGCCCCATGAAAGTCACAGGCGGCCGCGGGAGCTGCAAATGCGGAGGCACCGAGACTCAGGACAGCTGCGCATACGACACTCTTCATATGATCAAGATAGGCCATGGAGAACTGACAGTCAACCCGGCCATGCACACATTTGTGTGTTGCACCAGGCCGGCGCGAATATCTGTTTACGGGTAAGCGGGCACGGTCCCGAAGGTACCGTTTTTTCGTACGGGCTGGAAATGAGTCGGCGTGCCGCTTCGGGACCTTTCGGAATTATGAGAGGGCGGAATTATGAGAGGGATGACGTCCCCGTTGGAGCTGTAATTTGGCGCATAATGTATATTATGAGAAATAATAACAATTACCAAATTATCAAGTGTTTTCAGTTACTTATGCAGCTTTTCCGGATTGAACTGTTTTCCCTCCGCCGCAACATGGCCTGCCGCCTGCGGAAGATCGCAAAGCGATTTCAGGCATTTATTCATGTCATTGGAAACGGTCTGTGCCGGCGGGATGCGCCCTTGGAGCACGGGCTTTATTAACCGGCCGCCGGATCAATGCTCAGGAATCCGCTCGCAACAAGAGTCATAATGCCGGGGCCTGCATGCAGGCCGGACCTGTGTCCCGTACATGGCCGGTAAATGCCGCCGGGTTGTCATTGGCGGCATCAGGGGCGGCATCAGGGGCGGCATCAGGTGTGAGCGCCCATTCCGAACGGTGTATATTGCCCCGTCCAGATCACAGAACCGCGGTAGAGCGCATCATTGGTAATAATAGATGCGGGTAATGAAATGATGCGGTTGAGAGTTCAATTCTCTCCCACAGCACCGGTTTACACGCCAGGGCCCTGCGTGTCGACCGGCCCTGAACGTCGGGGCCTATGAATCCGGCTTCAGAATGAACTTCACATAATCGTCGGAAAGCCACCTCGCAAAGGGTAGCGTTTGGTCAGCCGACTTGCCCTCTTCCAGGGAGTTGGTCAGGTAAACACCGAGGCGCGGCGGGGTCCCGGACGGAGTATAGCCAGGCTCCGTGAGCACCATGTCCAGCTTCATGTGGCACATGGCATAGGAGGCCATCAGAATCTCAAAACCGTGGATGCGCGGGATCAGATCTTTCTCGATGTAGCCGGACCACATGCCCTCACCGACGTTCTTCACTTTTGGTGCTATCTGCTTGATGACCTCGGCCAGGAAGGTGCCGGTGCCGGTTGCGGGATCAAGAATCTGGACGCGATGCACCGCCTTCTTTTCGATGGCGTTCCCGCCGGACCTGGCAATTTTTCCTTTTTTCGTGAGCGGCCTCTGGCCTGTGTCCCAATCGATTGTCACCTTTGAGGTATCGGCCAACCCCATGGGAAGTCCAAACTCGGTTTTGAGCACGTCATCCACAGCACGCACGATGAAATTGACGACCGGCTCCGGGGTGTACCAGACCCCCTCGCCTTCCGCCTGGCTGGATTGTACTGCGCCAGGAACGTCTCATAGAAATGTAGGAACGGATCGTCCCGTCCGGTCATGGAGCCGAAACCCTGCATAATCGCGCTGTCCACTCATTCCGTTTATGCTTGAATAAATTAAATAGGGAGCCATATGAAGCCAAGGAAGTAATCAAACGCTGAGAAGGACTATGGTAGAGAAACTGAAAGACTTATTGTCCGATGGGGTTGTTATCGGCATACTAGGGTTGTTTGCCCTTTTCATAAACAACTCACTTAATAGGCTTGATAAAAGCATCTCCGAGGTCAGAGCGGATATTCAACGTCTTGATGGTCAAAGTTTGAAAAGAGAAGACCTTGATTTGATTATCAAACTCACAAACACACAAGGAGAAACAAATGAAACCGATTAAAATACTCGCGCGCCCTCTTGGCCACGGTTTTTATCGGACAGGCCGAGGCGCAATACTTCAAACATAGGAATTATGAAGTCGTCGCGGGCGGAACACTTAATTTGTGGACCGTGAACCGGAATGAGGTAGAAATCCGTTGCCTTCGCGGTACTATTAGACTGGTCTATAATGAAATGGTTCTGTACACAGCCCCTGAATTTACTCGCGACCGCGTCGACTACTGTTGGTTCAGGAATCGCACGCGGGCCCGCTACGAAGAACACGTCCGCAAGCTGGCGTCGACTACTGTTGGTTCAGGAATCGCGCGCGGGATAAGACCAGAATTCAAATTCGAACCGCGTTTACTCCGGCCCCAGACAACCCCAAATACTACATAACCGTAGCGGCTGGAGAGAGTAGAATAGTTTACGGAGCGCGTACTCCTTACAACGGTCGGCATCATTGCATCGTAGGGCGTTTCGGGCAAATTGGATCGATTGGGGTTATAGGTAGCTACTATGCTCCGAAAACAGGGACACGGGATATTTGCCGGTGGCGAACAGATAAAGGCAAGGCGCGCCTTTTCGTTACGATAATCCCCCAAGATAACGAGCCCCCGAATTTGTTTATCGACTATAGGCTTAACAGGTTTACTGTTTTTTCTGGCGATAAAAAGAAAATTGACATCTCCAGCAGTATGTCTGTTTCCGACAACGTTGATCCGAACAGGTTTACTGCCACGGAAATTTTGAAAAGAAACCCGTACGACGGTTATCGGGATACAACCTTTAATTGCACAATCGGTCGTTTTGATATTGCTAATTCCGAATCTATTACTTATCAGGCTCCTAAGGTCACCGAGACAAAATTGGATATTTGCCATGTGACTGTTTGGGACAGCTCCGACAACAGAACCTTCGAGCGCATCTTTAGTCGGAGCATAGTTATGATACTCTCTTCAATCTTGGGGGCCCTTGTCGGCGGCGGAGTTTCATGGCCGGAACTGACCAACCGCGGCCGGTTCAATGGTCACGGAAATACCGCACCCGCAGGCGTCCGTCTGGTTCGGGTTCCGGAAGACAAATTTGGAGTGCATCATGGTCGTTTCGTAATCAATGACAGAGCCAAGAATGAATAACACGGCTTTGGCATCAACGACGATCTGTACGTCCCTGTCCTCAACCACTTCGTCGAGGGGGTTGATGTCCGAGACATAGTCCATGTCATATTCCATGCCCGCGCAGCCGCCGTTTTTGACACCGACACGCAGGTAGCCTTCGCCGCGTTCCGTGAGGATTTCACGCACGCGCCCGGCGGCGGCATCAGTCAGGGTAACAAGTTTTGGTCCGGGTCGGCGGGTCATAGCATGTTCAATTCCAGCCGGGCTTCCTCGCTCATCATATCCATGGTCCAGGGCGGATCAAAGGTCATATTCACCTCGACACGGCGCAAACCCGCAACGACCTCACAGGCTTCCTGAACCCAGAGGGGCATCTCCCCGGCAACCGGGCACCCCGGAGCTGTCAGCGTCATGTCCACTTTCAAGGATCGATCATCATCCAGATCAACTTTGTAGATCAGGCCGAGCTCATAAATATCCACCGGGATTTCCGGATCATAAACGGTCTTGAGCTGCATGATGACGTCCGCCGTGATGCGTTCCAGCTCTTTCTGTGTCGGTTTTTCCAGCGCTGCGCCGGACAGGTCAACGATGTCCCGTGTATCAGGCTCCATGGAATTCGACCCCGGGGAATCCGACCCCGGGGAATTCCACCCCGGAATTTGGGTATTGGCGATGCGCACGGCATCTCTTTGTCTATCTGTTACGTCGGTCATCTCATCACTCATATAGGTGTTTGACCTCACAATAAAAAGGTCACGCACCTTTTTACGCCCTCAACAAGGCGTTCCGCCTCATCCAGCGTATTGTAAATCCCGAAACTCGCCCGCGCTGTGGAATGGATACCGTAACGCTCCATCAGGGGTTGCGTACAGTGTTGCCCGGCCCGCACGGCGATACCGTATTTATCAAGGATTTGCGCCACATCGTGCGCATGGGCTCCTTCGATATTGAAGGACAGGACACTGCCCTTTTCCGGTGCGTCACCGACAAGACGGAAAGAGTTGATATCCCGTAATCCGTCCAGCGCCTGCGCATAAACCGCCATCTCATGTTGACGCACATCCGCCGGGTCATACTGTCTGTACCAATCTATGGCTGCGCCCAGACCGATAGCCTCCAGGACAGGCGGCGTGCCGGCCTCAAACCGGTGCGGAACATCATTATAGGTGACGTGCGTCTCGAAAACATCCTCAATCATCTCGCCGCCGCCATTGAAGGGTTGCAGATTTTCGAGCGCATGTGCGGTGCCGTACAGTGCGCCGATTCCGGTCGGCCCGTAGAGCTTGTGGCCGGTCATGCAGTAAAAGTCGACGCCCAGTTCCGTGACATTGACCGGATTGTGGACGGCCATTTGTGTGCCGTCTACAACGAATGTTGCGCCCGTCGCCTTTACCCAGGGCACAATGTCCCTGATCGGGTTGATCGTACCGAGCACATTGGACATGTGGACAAGGCTGAAAATTCTGGTCCTGGCTGACAGCATTCCCCTTAGGGCCTCCAAATCAAGGGCGCCGTTATCCAGCACAGGCACGAATCTCAAAACGGCCCCCAAACGCTCACGCAGAAAATGCCAGGGTACGATATTGGAATGATGTTCCATTTGTGAGATAATGATCTCATCACCTTCGTTAATCGTGTGCGCAAGACCATAGGCGACCAGATTGATCGCTTCGGTTGCGCCGCGGGTGAAAACGATATTTTCGGGCGATGGACACCCGAGGAATTCGGCGACTTTGCCCCGGGCCGCTTCAAAGCTTTCCGTTGTTTCATTCGCCATGGTGTGCAGGCCGCGATGCACATTCGCATAGGAAGAGGCCATCCGGTTCCTGAGCGCATCAATCACACGGCAGGGTTTTTGTGCACTCGCCGCATTGTCGAGATAGGCGAGCGGGTAGCCGTTGATCTTCCGCTCCAATATCGGGAACTGTTCGCGGATGACCTCTATATCGAAGGGCTTATACATGACCCGGCAGGAATGCTGTCATCATCACACCGGACCTGGTTCAACCGTGAAAATTACGATGCAATTCACGCCAGCCATTCCTGAACCCTGGTCAGCAGCGACTGTTTCGAGGCCGCATCATCCAGATCATCGAAGGCCTCGGCAACAAAGGCTTCCGTCAGCATGGAGCGGGATCTGGCCTGCGGAATGCCGCGCTGGCGCATGTAAAACAGTACGTTTTCATCCAACGCGCCGATTGTATTTCCGTGGGCGCAGGCTACGTCATCGGCATATATTTCCAGTTCCGGCCTAGCGCGCACTTCGGTTGTATCAGAAAGCATCAACGCATCATGACGCATTCTGGCGTCCGTGTGCTGCGCGGCCTGTTTAACGTGGAATTTACCCTGGAATACACCGCGTGATTTATCCGTCACAACCCCTTTGACCGATTGCCGGACGGTGCAGTGTGACCCGGCAATCTCCACATGGCCGGTCATATCCGTATGACGCCTGCCATCCAGCAGATAAGCCCCGTTCATGGTCGCCTCAATCCCCTCACCCTCGCTGTAAAGCCGGGTTTCGAGGCGAGACAACGCACCTCCGAAAGACAGCATATACTGTTCCAGGATCGAGTGTTTTTCCGCCGCGATACAGGCGGTTGCAACGCGCACGGCATTCCCGGGGTCATTCTGCACCACCACGCGCCTGAGCCGTGAACCTTCGGCGAGATGAACCTGTAAATCCATATTTGAAAACCGCCTGTCCGGGCCTTGATGATACTCCTCGATGTCCAGGGACGCACCTTTGTCAACCCTGATAAACATACACGCGTGCCCGCCGGACAGGTTGTCAATTCGCAGAGGGCCCTGCACATTCAGCCCCGTCGGCACACGTATGTTCCAGCACACAGGCGCAAAACCGGCTGCGAGCGTCGGCATCACCCCGGAGCTCCCGTGGTGCCTGTTGCCCGGTGAACAGCTCACTCCGTCCGGCAGTGTCAAACGCGGTGTGACGGCCCTGGTCAGACCCATATGTTCTTCGGACACGGACATCCGCAGATCCGTCCATTTCCACGCTTCCATGCGCTTATGGGGAAAATGACTTATGACGGCGTCAGGCTGCATATGTATCATAGCCGTCCGCCTCAAGCGTCCTGGCAAAGTCGGCATCGCCGCTCACTGCGATTTTGCCGCCTGCGAGAACATGCACTTTGTTCGGCACGATGTAGTCCAGCAGCCGTTGGTAATGTGTGATGATCAGCATACCGCGCTCCGGACTGCGCAACGCATTCACCCCGTCGGCGACAACGCGCAGCGCATCTATATCCAGACCGGAATCGGTTTCGTCCATAACGATAAAGGCCGGTTCCAGCAGCAGCATCTGAAATATCTCCATGCGCTTCTTCTCGCCACCGGAAAAGCCGACATTGAGCGGGCGTTTCAGCATATCCGGTTTAATCCTGAGTTCTTTGGCCACAGACCGGGCCCTTTTCATGAAATCCGGCGCCGACAGCTCCTCTTGACCGCGGGCTCTTAGCTGCGCATTCAGTGCCGTTCTCAGGAATGTCAGCGTCGGCACACCGGGAATTTCCAACGGATATTGAAAGGACAGGAACAGCCCGGCTACAGCCCGCTCCTCCGGCTCCATATCAAGCAGGTTCTCATCACGGTAGGTGACAGATCCTTCGGTCACGTCATAGCCGTCCCGTCCCGTCAAAACATAGGAAAGTGTCGATTTCCCGGCTCCGTTCGGTCCCATGATCGCATGAACCTCACCCGCCGGTACATCAAGATTAAAACCCGACAAAATCGTCGCCTCGCCGTTATTAACAACAACGGACAGGTTATTGATTTTTAACATTAAAGCCTCGTCCTTCGACTGTAAGGTTTCATCATGCTTTCCCAAGTTAATCCCAAATTCCCATGCTTCGGACAGTTTGGGAAATGCCTGCATGACGCGGACCGAAGAAAAACAGCAGACCCGCACCGGCCGGTTTCAATCATTACCCAACCGAACCTTCCAGGCTAATCGCTACCAGATTCTGCGCCTCAACCGCAAATTCCATGGGAAGCTCCTGTAACACTTCGCGGCAGAATCCGTTGACGAGCAGCGCAACGGCATCTTCTTCGGACAGGCCCCGCTGGCGGCAATAGAAGAGCCGGTCATCGGAAAGTCTTGATGTTGTCGCCTCATGTTCAAACTGCGTTGATGCTGTATTGCTCTCAACATAGGGCACGGTATGCGCACCGCATTGATCACCGATGAGCAGGCTGTCACATTGCGTGAAATTCCGCGCACCCCTGGCCTTTTTGTGAGAGCTGACCAGGCCGCGATAAGTCTGGTTGGACCTGCCGGCGCTGATGCCTTTTGAAATAATGCGGGAACGCGTGTTTTCGCCCAGATGGATCATTTTCGTGCCTGTATCGGCCTGTTGACAGCCGTTTGTGATCGCAATGGAATAAAACTCGCCCTGGCTGTTATCGCCGCGCAGGATGCAGCTCGGATACTTCCAGGTAACCGCCGACCCCGTCTCTACCTGTGTCCAGCTTACCTTGGAGTTGGCCCCGCGACAATCGGCGCGTTTGGTCACGAAGTTATAGACTCCGCCTTTACCCTCGCTATCGCCGGGCCACCAATTCTGTACGGTGGAGTACT
Source organism: Hyphomonadaceae bacterium (assembly GCA_014324115.1). GTDB lineage: Bacteria > Pseudomonadota > Alphaproteobacteria > Caulobacterales > Maricaulaceae > JACOMS01. Next base: position 11,893 of record JACOMS010000021.1, on the reverse strand, counting down.
TTACTTCAGCGCCTTCGAGAGCAACAATTTCGACAATGGCCGCATGGAGCTGGTTTTCATCCCGCATCGGCGCAGTACAGCCCTCAAGATAAGACACATAGGAGTCCTTGTCCGCAATAATCAGCGTGCGTTCAAATTGACCTGTGCCCTGCGCGTTCATGCGGAAATAAGTGGACAATTCCATCGGACATCGTACGCCGGGGGGAATGTAGACAAATGATCCGTCGGAGAACACGGCATTGTTCAACGTCGCATAATAATTGTCCGACATGGGCACGACCGAGCCCATATATCTGCGCACGAGATCCGGGTGGTCCTGCACGGCTTCACTGAAGGAACAGAAGATAACTCCCTGTTTTGCCAGTTCTTTTTTGAACGTGGTCACGACTGAAACAGAGTCGAATACAGCGTCCACGGCGACTTTGGGCGCACCCTGCACCCCCGCGAGAACTTCCTGTTCCTTAAGCGAAATGCCGAGCCTGTTATAGACTGCGAGGATATCCGGATCGACCTCGTCCAGGGATTTTGGGCCTTCCTTTTTCACCGGTGAGGCGTAGTAATACATGTCCTGAAAGTCGATTTCCGGGTAGTCTGTGTTGGCCCACGTCGGCTCTTCCATTTCAAGCCAGCGCTCATAGGCCTGCAGGCGCAGGCCCAGTAGCCACTCCGGCTCGTTTTTCTTTTCGGAAATAAACCGGACAATGTCCGCGTTCAGGCCCTTGGGCGCAAATTCCTGATCGATATCGCTGTCGAAGCCGTATTTGTACCTGTCGGCTTCAAGGGCCCGCACGCTGTCAACGGTACCGCGGTCAATACTGTCTTTAATTTTTACATCTGCATTCATGCGGCACTCCTGATTGATTTGCGACGGATTTTTAACCAGGCCAGTAAAAATTCCTCGACATGGCCGGGCATGGCATTATCACCGAAACTCACCCGGATGGCCCCCCCGGGAGCTTCATTGAGGCGGCCCATGGCACGAATTGCGCGGCTCTCACCGACTTTGCCCGAAGAACAGGCGGTTCCGGTGCTGACTGACACGCCTTCCAGATCAAGTGCCATCATCAGGGTCATTGAACTCGCGTCCGGCACAGCAAAAAGGCTGGTATTGGGCAGGCGCGGCACATCTTCGCCGAAAACAACCAGATATGGTTCGACTTTTTTGAGCACGTTCTCAAGAGCGTCGCGATGAATTCGTGTATGTTCCAAATCAATCAGGTTTTTCGCCGCCACACCAAATCCGGCTATGCCGGGCACATTATGGGTGCCGGAACGACGACGGCGTTCCTGCCCTCCCCCGGACAGGAGTGGTGTATAGGGCGCATCCGGGGCTACATATACGGCGCCGACACCTTTGGGGCCGCCGATTTTATGGGCGGATACGGTCAGGTAGTCCGGTTGAAACGTCATCGGGATTTTACCCATGGCCTGCACAGCATCAATGAGAATAAGCCCGTCGACCTCCCGCACAAGACCGGTGGCCGTTTCCGTGTCCTGTATAACGCCGGTTTCCGAATCGGCAGCAACAATTGATACAAAGGGTCGACCTTCGCTCTCCTTCCACCTCTCCAGCCGGTCTTTCAGCCACGTCATGTCGGTTTGGCCGCTGCCGTTGGCTGGAATAATTTCGAAATCCGCCCCGAATGTCCCGGCAGCCAGTCGTGTTGCCGGATGATCCATAGCCGAGATCAGCAGTCTGCAACCCGCGCGTATGGCGGAATAAATCACCGTATTGTCACCTTCCGTACCTCCGCTGTTGAAGATCACATCCTGCGCGCAGACGCCCATGGCAAGGCCGACAGCCTCGCGGGCATCGGAAACCAGACGGCTCACGATGCGACCGTCCCGGTGCTGTGCCGCCGCATTACCATGCAGATTCATGGCATCGTGCACGGCCCTGACTACGTCCGGTCGTGCAAAGGTCGTGGCATTATGGTCCAGGTAACACCTTTGATCTGTCGGAATACTCATTCTGCAACCTCCGGAGCGGGCAGACGCTCATCAATCACATCCTGAATGGTGATACTTGACAAAAAACCCTCAATATGGGTTTCCAGCGCTCCCCAGAGATTATGGGTCAGGCAACGATCCGTGCGGCCTGTGCAGGCAATGTTTGTTTCCGGTGTACAGCCATAAGCCCTGATGTCGACATTGACAGCGTGAATGACAGTGTCCAGCGTGATGGTTTGCGGCGCACGGGAGAGCGAATAACCGCCACTGGTACCGCGATGGCTGGTGACCAGTCCGGCCCTGCGGAGCTTACCGAAAAGCTGCTCAAGAAACGATAACGAGATGCCCTGCCGGACGGATATATCAGACAATGACACAACGGCCCTCCTGCCGTCCCCGGTACCTTGCCGGGCGAGGTCGGCCATGGCCATTACAGCATATCGTCCTTTTGCAGTCAGTCTCATCGCAAGTATGAAATCCTGAGGGGTTTTGCCCGTTTTTTGTATCCGGGCTTGTTAAAGTCCGTACCCGATCCTATTTCTCTTGTTTCGCGTCGGCGTACTCCTGACAGAACGTACTAATCCTGATTGAATTAGTCAAGTTTAACCGAACCGAATTCGACATAAAAGGGACATTGAATGCCAGAAGTGATTTTCGCGGGCCCGGAAGGCCGTTTGGAAGGCCGCTACCACCCCCCGGATGATCCGGCGGCGCCTTGCGCCCTGATTCTGTCTCCTCACCCCAAGGCGGGCGGTCACATGGACCACCGCATTCCTGTCGCCATGTATGAACAATATAAAGCACGCGGATTTGCTGTGCTGCGGTTTAACTTTCGCGGTATCGGGCGTTCGGTCGGCACCTATGGTAACGGCCAGGGGGAACTGCAGGATGCCGCATACGCCCTCGACTGGATGCAGAGCTTCAACCAGAGTGCGCCTTTTGCCTGGGTATCCGGATATTCCTTCGGAGCGTGGATAAGTATGCAGCTTTTGATGCGCCGCCCCGAGGTGGCCGGGTTTATTTCCATGTCCCTGCCGACCAACATTTATGATTTCGCCTTTCTTGCACCCTGCCCGGCCTCCGGTCTTGTGACGTACGGAACGGAAGATGCTATCGTGCCCGCCAATGATGTTGACTGCGTTGTGGATAAAATCCGCGTGCAAAAAGGCAAAAACATCACGACCTGCCCGATTAAAGGGGCGGACCACTTCTACAAAGATCAATATCTGGAGGTCGCTATGGACGTGATTGACAAGTATCTGGATGAGCATCTCGACCCGCGTTATTGCCCACCGCGGGAGCCGCGCCTGCTAAAGACAGGGTAAGCAATTTGCCCATCCGTCATCAGTCGGCTCCGGCACTGAACGGGCGGCCAAACAATACTGCCAGTAGTTTCATCCCCGGTGGCCGTACGGCACGATCTGCCATGAGCGAGGCACGCTACACACGCACCCTGATATTCATCGGTCGCATAAATGTTGCGCGTATTTCGTCTTGGGGACACCTCACCCGGGCCCCTGCCCGTCAAGGCCGATGCAGCCCTCAAATGATGTCCCGGGTGATGTTGAGTGGTTTATGGATAACCCCGCACACCCCGCCGTACGTGATCAACAGGGATCAGAGTCTTCCAGGCCGCAAGTCCGGCCCTGCCACCAGGTACTGGACGCATCCCTGACAGCGCCGATGTAATCAACAGGCTCAGGGAAGGTATTGCCCCGGGGAACCGGGGCCGCAGGGACCGCAGCTTCCACATCCCGCTCAGCCAAACTCAAGGCCTCACCGCCTGCGTCGCACCTTTTAACGAACGAATCATTGCGTTCCAAAGATTATCCGGAATGTCGGTCCGAAAATTTTGACTCCATCATAACCCGATTTCCCAACAGCGAAACATTTCGCCCATCAGCAACACTTCGCCCCGAATGCAGGTTTTGAGGGGATCAAAATCAATTTGGGGGCCCGGGAAAGTTTCATGTGGACGGGATATGTGAATGAACATAGTATGAATGGAGTCTTCAGGGTAGTTTTAGTCCCGGTCATGACTTAAGCTCCAAAGCATCAGACAGGAATCCAGTATGAATCTCCGGCCCAATCAATACCTTGTGGTGGCAACATCACGTGCGGCATTCATTGTCACACCCCGCAGACCTTCGCCCATGATACCCATCGCAGCGCATACTCAAGGCAGACAATAAAGAGCAAACCGGTGACCAAAGCCCACATTGTCGGTGGCCATGCGCGCAGCCCGCATTTCATCAGTGACTCGCCACGGGGCTATTACCGGATCGCGGACGGCTATTATCGCCATACGGGCTACAGGTGCAGCCCCGCGTATAAAAGCCGTGAAGGTGGATACGGACGCAGCCACGGCTTCACAAACCGCAAATCCCCGGGGCACCATGCCGGGTATACACATTGCGGATCACATTACCGGTATGGCGGTTGCAAAAATTACAGGCCCAAAAATTACAGACCATGGACGCGTCTTCCGGTATGGAGCGGCCACTGTGACGGATGTCTGATCTCCTGCAAAAACAGGGTAGCTGTCAGTTTCCATATGGGAATACCGGCGGGATTTATGCCCCTGCCCACGGCAAATACGGCGATTACAGGTCATCAACTGCCTGCCGTCGTGTCAACATTAAGGGATGGCGGCGCAAAGGCCACCGTGAAGTGGCCGGCGTACTGCAATGTTCCTGCCCCCGGAACGGTACATATATTGTCGGGGGCACAGAGCGGGTGGTCCATTGCCCCCGTTGATCGGATAGTCATGTAATCTGTGAGGGCCGACGCGGTCCTTTTTATTGTCCGCAGCACAGAAGACGGTTTGTGAACGCACGCGGATAAACGGGAATGTTATGAACCGGAACGCACACGCCTATTTTTCACAAACTCAACATGGTGAGTCCCGACTCTGGAGCTGGCTGATTGCCTTCTGGTTTGTTCTGGTAGGATGGACCGTGACCCAACAACTCATTGTTGACCCTGTACCCGAAATTATCAGGGGCCAGGCTCCTGAACTCTATCAATCCTTTATGGATAAACATTCCGAGATAATCGAAAATGCCGGTCCGGAACAAACAGGAGCCATTGTTGGGGGCCTGATGCTTTCCGGGCTGGTCACGTCCGTTCTCTGCATTATGTGTTTAGCTTTCGGCGGCGCACGACGTATCATCGGCCCACTCGCGCTAATCACCGGGCTCACCAGTCTTTATTTCATGCACAGGATCATGACTTTGCCCGGCAGTGCAGAAGCGAATGAGCTGTTTCTGGATATGATGGGCGTCAGTCCAGCTGCATACATGCTTATGCTGCTAACCTTTCCGGCCACACTTACAGGCGTCTATCTCGTCCAGAAGTTCATTCACAAACGCACCCTGATCAGCCTGCATACGGCAGCGGGCAGAATTGACTGGATGCGTATTCTTTTTGCCGTTGCAGTGACCTGGACGGTTTATGCGGTGGTCATGGGAGCACTGCACTTCACCGGAACAAGTCCTTTGCAGAACACATTCGATCCGGCACGCTTTTTCACCTATGCGCTGGTGACATTGCTTTTCATCCCGCTGCAATCCGGCACGGAAGAGGTCATTTTTCGCGGATACCTCAATCAGGGTTTTGGACATTTTATCCCTGGCAGATGGACGGTGTTTGTGATCACAAGCGCGGCGTTTGCATCCCTGCATCTGGCCAATCCGGAGTCGGTTGCCGGGGCCAGGGAAGGCGGATTCATGCACCTGGCGGTGATGAGCAGCTATTTCATGTTTGGATTTTTGCTCTCTGTTCTTGTCTACTACGAAGGCGGGCTCGAAGCCGCCATCGGCGTCCACGCCGCCAATAATATGTTCGCCGCCCTGTTTGTTAATTACGAAGGGTCTGTCCTGCCGACACCATCGGTGTTTCTGGCCGTCAGCAATCCACCGGTTGATTTGCCTGTCATGGTGCTGTCTCTCGGTGTTGTAGTTTTCATTCTTTACAAGACAAGAAAGCCGATTCCGGGGTAGACCTCGACGGATTATGGACTCGTTATTTTTGCACCTGGGGCAAATAAAAGCAGTTTTACATTTGTACAAAACACTGTAGATTACGGCCCGGTGTTTTGTGTTGACAGATATGCGAGATCAGACAGGAACTTGAATGTCGGATATATTCAGGAAAGCCGGGAGCACAGGGTCGGGAGACGGTACGGCCGTCACATCCCCGGGATCGGGACCTGTCAGTCCGGGAGCCTCATCAAGGCCTGAAACGGATATTGAAAGCCGGGAAACGGTTGAGGGGACAGTCACTTCAAAATCCTCCGAAACCTTTATGAAACATGCAGTTGATGATGATCCCGTGCCCGAATTTACTCATAGCAGGTCAATGTCCCAGGACCCTTACCATATAAATTCTCCCCGTATGCCCTACCTCGCGATTATTCTGTTCGTGGTGCTCTGGTTGGTATTGAGCACCGTTGTCAGCTTCGTCATTTTGAAATTTCAAACACTGTTTGACTCCCCGACTCCCTGGGAGATCACCGGATTAGTCGGCTTTTTTCTGCTGCCCGCCCTGGCCATCGCACTCACGGTCCATGCCTGGCACCGGTTGTCACGAATTTCTGCGCTTGCGAGCCGACTCGAGGCAACGACGCGGCAACTCATGACTCCGGACGGTAGTGTGAAAGTGGTCAGTCACGCCATGATCGACGCTATTCAAGTCAGTATTGAGGACCTGGATGAAAAAATTTCCCAAAGCGGGAAGAAACTTGCGGCGCTGAGGGCCATATTGCAGGACGAAGCTGAAAAAATGGCTAAAAACAGTCATGCAATGGGAGAACGCTCACAAGTTATTGCTGAACGCATGGCGTCCCTTTCGCGGGCACTGGATCAGCACAGCCAGAACCTTTCCAATTCCACACAACAGGCCGGGCAAAAAATTCAGGAAGCCTGCATGAATGTGGAAGCGATCACTGAGCGCATTGTATCAACATCCAACATTGCCCATGACAGGATGGCCGGTACGTCTGACAGACCGGAGAGCAACCACAAGGAATTGAACGAAGAGACCACATCCTGTGAACCGCATATCCCGAAACCGGCCGTTCCGGAAAGAAAAACGACCAGCGACAACCGCCCGTGGTGGAAATCTCTGCCCGGCAGGTCCGGCAAAAGCGATACATTCGCCATAGACAGCATCACCGCGCCGCCAAAGAAAGACAGCATCACCGCGCCGCCAAAGAAAGACAGCGTGACCGTGGTGGCCGATGTTGTGAATTACCTTGAGGGATTGGGGCTGTCCCCTGATGCGGTCATTGATAATGGATGCATTGAGGCGGCCATAGAAGCACGCCTGAAAAGCGGAGCGCATGCCATGAGCCATGCTGTGTCACAAAAACTGGGCGACGTCGTGATACGCCTACGCTCAGCGCTCAGGGATGATGCGGCCTCCAGGTCTGGTTTGTCAAGATTTGCTGCGCAATTTCACATGCACCTGGAAAATTCAGACAAAATACCGGAGACGGTTCGCGGTATTCTGGACACCCGGACCGGACGGGCTTTTCTGCTCTGTGATGCGGCGTTAAATATCCGTACCGCTATTTGAAAAATTCTTTAGCCTGCCCACGGCCCGAAGGGGGCCAGTTCGTTTGCCTGTTGTTCCCGCCCCGTCTTATGTCCAATGATCCAAAGTCCATTTGTGTGCGCGGGGCGCGCGAGCACAATCTCCGTAACGTCAATGTGGATTTGCCGCGGGACAAACTGATCGTCATTACGGGCCTGTCCGGGTCGGGCAAGTCGTCTCTCGCCTTTGATACAATCTATGCCGAAGGGCAGCGGCGCTATGTTGAAAGCCTGTCGGCCTATGCACGTCAGTTTCTGGAGCTCCAGCAAAAGCCCGATGTGGACTCCATCGAAGGCCTCTCGCCGGCAATCTCGATTGAGCAAAAAACCACGTCCCGCAACCCCCGCTCAACAGTGGGCACGGTGACGGAAATCCACGATTATATGCGCCTGCTTTGGGCTCGCGTAGGTGTGCCTTATTCGCCTGCTACAGGCCTGCCGATTGAAAGCCAAACTGTAAGTCAGATGGTCGACATCGTCATGGCTATGCCGGAAGGCACAAGGCTCTATGTTCTCGCGCCCATAGTGCGCGGGCGAAAGGGCGAATATCGCCGCGAATTTGCCAATCTGATGAAACAGGGCTTTCAGCGTGCCAAAATTGACGGCGAATTTTACCGCATCGAAGAGACACCGGAACTCGACAAAAAATATAAACATGACATTGACGTTGTTGTTGATCGCGTCGCTGTCCGTAAAGGAGTTGAAACACGTTTGGCCGATTCCATTGAAACGGCCTTACGCCTGGCTGACGGCGTGGCGGTCGCGGAGAAAGCCAATGACGGCGAACGGACACTATTTAGCGAGAAGTTTGCCTGCCCCGTATCGGGTTTTACCCTGCCGGAAATCGAACCGCGCCTGTTTTCGTTCAACAATCCCTTCGGGGCCTGTCCGTCATGTGACGGTCTGGGGCGGGAATTGAAATTCGACGCCGATTTGGTCATACCGGATGACGAAAAGACACTTGCCGACGGGGCAATTGTACCTTGGTCGAAGACGCCAGGCAGCCTTTACACACAAACTCTCAAGGCCCTCGGTAAGCACTACGGGTTTTCACTCGATAAACAATGGAAATATCTCGGCGAAGAGGCACGGGACGTAGTGCTTTACGGAACCCGGGGTAGGAAAATCAGGTTCGTCTACAAGGATGATGGGCGGCGTTACGAAACCATCAAGCCGTTCGAGGGGGTCATTCCTAATCTGGAGCGCCGCTACCGCGACACAGAATCCACATGGATGCGCGAACAACTTGGAAGGTACATGTCTGATACGGATTGTCAAGCATGCGGTGGCAAACGCTTGAGACCCGAGGCACTCTGCGTGAAAGTCGCCGACATGGACATTTCTGTCACAGGCGAAATGTCCATACGTGACGCCAGTGCCCACTTCCGACAATTATTCCATAAACTCGCTCCCCAACAGTTGGAAATTGCAGAAAGGATTCTCAAGGAAATCAATGAACGACTGCAATTTCTTAATGCAGTAGGTCTGGACTATCTAACTTTGGGCCGTGGCTCGGGATCGTTGTCCGGCGGTGAGTCGCAACGTATCCGCCTGGCGTCACAGATCGGATCAGGCCTTACCGGTGTACTTTATGTGTTGGATGAGCCGTCCATAGGACTTCACCAGAGAGATAATGCCCGCCTCATGAAAACTCTGAAAAACCTGCGGGATTTGGGCAACACGGTCATTGTCGTCGAACATGACGAAGATGCTATTCTCACTGCTGACCATGTCATTGATATGGGCCCGAAGGCCGGTATTGATGGCGGACAAGTCGTTGCCGAAGGATCACCCGCCAAAATAAAAAAATCCGAAAAATCCATCACGGGCCAATATCTGAGCGGAAAAAAACAGATTGACCTGCCTGAAAAGCGCCGCGAAGTGGGTAAGAATAAACTCAGGATTACGGGGGCTTCAGGCAATAACCTCAAAGGTGTGACGGCGGAATTTCCGCTGGGTTTGTTTATCTGCGTGACAGGTGTGTCCGGCGGCGGAAAATCCACGCTCACGATTGAAACGCTGTACAAAACAGCGGCACGAAAACTCAACAGGGCCTCAGCACCGCCCATGCTGCACGACGCGGCAGAAGGATTTGAACACCTCGATAAAGTCATCGATATTGACCAGAGCCCGATTGGACGCACGCCCCGCTCCAATCCGGCCACTTACACAGGCGCTTTCACGCCAATCCGTGACTGGTATGCGGGACTACCGGAAGCCAAGGCGCGCGGTTACAAACCGGGACGATTTTCTTTCAACGTCAAGGGCGGACGGTGTGAAGCCTGCCAGGGCGCGGGGGTCATCAAGATTGAGATGCACTTCCTGCCCGATGTTTATGTCACCTGTGACCAGTGCAGGGGCAAACGCTATAACCGCGAAACATTGGAAATCCGGTTCAGGGAACAGTCCGTTTCCGATGTGCTGAATATGACGGTCGATGAAGCGGCAGAGTTTTTCAAAGCCGTGCCTTCCATCCGGGATAAAATGATAACCCTGCAGAGAGTCGGCCTGGGATATCTCAAGGTTGGGCAGCAGGCCACAACACTATCCGGCGGTGAAGCGCAGCGCGTCAAACTCGCCAGGGAACTCGCCAAACGTGCGACCGGGCGAACGCTTTATATACTGGACGAACCGACGACGGGGTTACACTTTGCCGATGTGGCCAAACTTCTTGATGTGTTGCAGGAACTCGTCAAGAACGGGAATACAATGGTTGTCATCGAACATAATCTCGACGTGATTAAAACCGCCGACTGGCTCATCGACCTTGGTCCGGAGGGTGGCGATAGCGGTGGTGAAATCGTCACGGTCGGTACACCGGAAGATGTTGCTGAAATCGAACAGAGCTGGACGGGGCGGTTTCTGAAGCCGATTCTGGAACGTGATCGGGAAAGGGCAAGACAGGATAGTCCGGATCAACGCTGACCATCCCGCGATTGCCGATTTCGCCGCTGCCACTGTACAATATGGCACAGGTATTCTGGATCGGACTCAATCCGGTCTTGTGCATACCGGCGTGAATAATGATCATAATGTTACCTTTTTTCTTCTGCCTTGTTCCAGTGCGGGAGGCTCGCAGGTCCCTCAGGAAGTCGAGGCGACGGGCCAGCTCATAAACGGGCCTGTCAGCATCGGGCACATCAGGGACAGACAGGTCACAATCCGGAATTTCATGTGCGGGCAGATCGGCAATCACTTGCGCGATCCTGTCCTCAAGCAAGGGACGGGCGGCCAGGGCAACAGCGATCAGCTCCGCTTCCGAACCGATACCCTCCCCTTCCGGGACCGCAGGTTCGGACAGGGGCACACCCAGGCGTGCCTCCATCCAGTCCAGGTCCGCACGATTAGCCTCAACCACCGGGTCGGTGAAGGTATCCGCGAGGACAAACCGGCAGCTCGACTTGGGGCGAGGATGAATGTATCGCCACCCGACGGTTCGGGCAGTGCGGGCATCCACGGGGACAAACTGCCGCGACCCCAATCCGGAAATGCAGCCCACAAGGCGCTTGCGCCAAATCACGTAATTTTTTTCACTCCGGTTGAGCCGTTCACCGAACCGCCAGCATACGTAGAGCAAAGCGACGGCCTCCAGGCTCATGGATTCATTGGCGCACACCACCTCCCCGGGGTTGAGGGCAAAGCCGATCTCACGGGCAAAATCCAGGACTACATCACCACCCTCAAGCCGGTCCCGTTGAAAGGGTTTAAGGGTTACATTATCGCGACCAAAGACTGTGTCAAGCTTCTCAAAACGCACGCGGTAACGGGGCCAGTAAACACCCGGGGTGGCCATATCTCTGTATGACCCACGTTTGCACATCTGCTGAAACCAGCTGGACATAAAGGATCGGGGCGGGCGCACATAGGCGATGACGCGCACATCCTCCTCACTGTGTTCGCGCAGGTACCCGGCCATGGCTATCACCCCCTTTTTTATGCCTTCACCGTGTTGTGAGATGCGTTCGCCAGAGATGAGCAGCGGACGCAGGGCCCGTCCGGATCGACGACGTTCCAGGGTTTGTCCGAGCAGTCTGTGCCGTGTGTCGACAATTTTTTCGGGATTTATCCTTTCGAACAGAGTAACGAACCAAGAGGGGACCCCATGCCAAGTCGGGAGATCCACTCTGTCGCCGTCCAGTTTGGCAAAGGTATCCTGGATCGAACCTGATCCGGTCTTGTGCATACCCGCGTGAATAATGATCATAATGTTACCTTTTTTCTTCTGCCTTGTTCCAGTGCGGGAGGCTCGGGCAGGTCCCTCAGGAAGTCGAGGCGACGGGCCAGCTCATAAACGGGCCTGTCAGCATCGGGCACATCAGGGACAGACAGGTCACAATCCGGAATTTCAT
>JACOMS010000020.1 GCA_014324115.1 Hyphomonadaceae bacterium | reverse complement strand
CTTCTACCGGGTCACCAAAATGAAATTCGGCGGCTCCGCCCGCGACAAAGACAAAAGCACGGTCATCTACAATGCCAATATCACCCTGGAGAATATCCCGCTTGAGGCTTGGGATTATGAGGTCAACGGCAAACCGGCCCTGACCTGGGTCATGGAGCGTCAGGTCGTCAAAACCGACAAGAGGAGCGGCCTCATCAGCGACGCCAATCACTACGCCGTAGAGACCGTGAACAACCCCGCCTACCCCCTCGAGCTGTTCCAGAAGGTCATCACCGTCAGCCTTGAAACCCTGAAAATTATCCGTACCCTCCCACCCCTGGAGATTGATTAAGGTTGGTACTATGAAACTCAAACAGGCACATGTAACACATTTCCGTTCGATCCTTGATTCCGGTCCCGTCGAGATCGGAGCAACAACCTGTCTTGTCGGAAAGAATGAGTCGGGAAAGACCGCGTTCCTGAAGGCCCTGGAAGGGCTGAATCCTGCCGACGGGTCCTATACTTATGACAGGACGCGAGACTATCCGCGACGTCATTTGACCGATTATAACGACCGCCACAATGGTGGTGAAGCCACAATCATTTCGACTGTCTGGGAGCTGGAAGACGATGACCGCGAAGCCCTTGCCGATGAATTCGGCGACAGGGCGGTAACCGGAAGCGAGATCACCAAAAACACCCGCGCGCCGGGCCCGGAAGCGGCGCAAATCCCAAAATCCCGGCGAATCCGGATAAATTCGCAACAGTCTTTTTAATACCTTTGCTGCCACAGCTCCCCCCGGAACCAGACTTGGTACCTGTGGTTCAACAAGGCCAGTATCCATGCCATCTGCGAGGTTCGCCGGGAGAAGTTTAGTTCCCGCCATCGCATTGGGAAAGTGACGACCGTATTGCGGATGTTTGGAATCAGGGGGCTCGCCAAGACCCCCCGTGCAGGCAGCCCGGTTTGAATTCAGACTACCTGCCGCGCATGTGTGTGCGGCTGCATACAGCCATTAACTGTTTGACGAAGCGCGTGAGCTCAGTATACCCCTCGGCTACGCTTCGCGTCCAGCTCTTTCGCAAAATCAAAGTCTTGCCAATTGGTGAACCAACATTGGGGGGTAGCACCGTTGTCAGAGTATTCAATGATTGATGATGCCAGAGCGTCATCCGAGACACCGAACATGCCGAGCGCCTCTTTTTTCCTGGAAATCGGCACATGGGGACAAGATACCAAATCGAAGAGGAGCAAGACCAACTCTGCATCTTCTATGCAAGTTTCAGACCGATCCCGTATGCGTCCAACCGCAAGATCAATGATATACCCTCTGAGAACACGGTAACGTTTCTTTTCTCGCATATAGAATAGCGAAACGGTTATAGCGAAATAGTTTAGAGATTTTGTAGCTTTGAGGGCTGGCCTCCCTTCTGTCATTGAGATTCCGAGATACTCCGCCAGAACGTCCTGCTCCAGCCAATAGTCCCGCCCGAGCTCTGCAAGCGTGATAAGCAAATAAAGCGTCTCCACCTGCGTGTGGATTGCAGACCTGTTCTTCTTCAAAATGAAACAAACGTCGTCATAAATCTGCTTCTTGATTACCTGTGCCTGGTGTTTTTCGAGTACGCCGGATTTGAGAAAACCATTAAACAACTCCAGAATCCTACAAAGCCTGATGGTTGTGTTCACACGCGGGGAGACAGCGTAAATGAAGAAAACGAATTCCAGAATGTTCTTGATGGCATTCGTGATTTGCTCCGGAGACCGGCACTCAGCACTCGCTTCAGAGCACTTTCTCATTAGCAAATGACACTTTCTCTCAACAATTGAGAGCGAATAGTTCAGCATATCCTTGTACTGGACGTTACAGGTTTTGATGATCGTCTTGAACGCCTTAATCAGTGCGTTAGCTTTTATGTAGACATTGCCCTTCACTGCGACTTTCTCGCCATTATCATCCGGGACATGCTCTTGTGAATCGCTGTCAGGTCCCCACCAAAAGCGTATCTTGTCCCCTAACAGACTAGCGATCTGCTGCTTGGCCATGGTGATTTCAGTGATGATAGGCTTGTCATAGGTAACGGCTTTCGCCGCATTGAGGTAGAGCTTATACCTCTTCAGTGCATGCTGAAGCTCTTCGAGTATCAAGCCCCTCGCTTCATCCGTGTTGTAGAAAATGAAGTAGTCATCGACGTATCGATAGATTTCGTAGTCGACTTGGTGCTGGAGACCAAGCGGGCTATATCTGAGCTTGTGTTGAACTTCACAGTCAATGGCCTGCAGTATGACTTCAGCGAAAATTCGGGAAAATTCTGGCCCGATTATAATACCGTTCGTCTCCCCCATATTCATTCGCTGCATAAGCCTGTCGAACCTGTCAGGGAAAGAATTTTTGCTTTTGGACAGAGCGTATTTTAAAGCATCTTTGCCAACCGTAGCCCAGGCAATCGAATGGGTATAGATGCTATCAAAGCACTTCGAGATGTCCAGTTTTACGAGCTTATTGTATTTTTTTTCGGCCCGATGGTAGCGATAAGACTCATAAAATTTGTGGATATTACTGTATTCTCGATAAACGAAGAACGAGCGAAGATTCTCGTACTCTCTTCCGTCTTCTTCGATTCCGGAAAGCTCGGTCGACAAATGTTCTTTGTGAAGCTTATCATTGTGGAATGTGAATTTTGCGATGCCTGAAGGGGCGCGGATCGAAAATTTGCTTAATGATGTATAGTAGAGAATAAGCTCTTTGCATTTATCATAGAAGTCCGAAACCAGTAACTGGCTACGCGGATGAGGAACACAGAGCTCTCTAAACTCCGTTTCTTTATGATTTATCTTATATCCGAACGGAGCAAGAAAACGAGACAGTTTGCGATATTTCCCCTCTTTGGGATCTTTCTTCCCGATGAAACAATACTGACAAAAAGTCTGTACTTTCTTGCCAACATTTTTTTCAACATACGAGAGACGGCATGGGTTCTCAGGAAGGCCAAATAGCAAGTGCACTATTCGATCAAGTGCCGCAGACCCCTTCATCCATTGGATTGCATCTCCGACCAACTCAATTCGATGGTTTAGTATGAATGAATAGAAGTGCCGGTTAGAGAGTGAGACTGGAATTTCATAGGGAAGAACATCAGAGAGCAAACAACGTTCTTTTTTATATGGCAGACGACGCCTTCTACGAAGCATGTTTCCATACCTCCACAATTTCAAACAGACTTCTAGCTGAGAACTTTTTGTACCTTCTCGTCTTGAATCCCTGAACAAATGAACATTTTTGCAGTCGGTTCTTCAATCTTCCATTCGGCAAGGTGCTTAAAGCTGCCTGCAGATGATCATCCAGGTTGCATAAATCGGAACAGTCGGTCAGCAAAGAGTTCGAGAAGTAAATACCGGATACAACATTCTTCTTATTATTTACCAAGCGTGTATTTCCGGTCAAAAAGTCGATCCGTTTTTTGAGAAGCCGCCGAGCACTCAACTCCGCAGCCTCCGACTTTTTTTTGTAATCTGAAAATGCAAGACCCACGCGCCTCTTATACCGAGCAACTCTGGTGTCAGACATTCGAAGTTTTACCTCGCCTTTTGCAACATGGAAATTATAGCCAAGGTAAGTCATCTCGAAGGGGCACGAAGTATAAATTTTCGTCTTTTTACGGTTTCTTCTCAAGCCCAGTTCTTTGAATGAGTTTACTATCAGCCGTCTAAATTTCCAAGTTCCAACATTGGGTGGAGGACAAAACATGATGACGATGTCATCTACGTAACGTGCGTAGTAAAGCACTCCCGGGTAGTTCCGAATAGACGCATCTAGATCCCGCATGTACAATTCCGCTAAGTATGCGCTAATGCCGGTACCTCTCGGCAAGCCGGTATCGTTTCCCGTCAACTGACCGTATTCGTGGAGTACCCTTCGAATTAATTTCTTTGTCTGAAGCGTGAGAGGCGGATCATCGCGCAATTTCCGCAAAATCTGTTCGCGAGGAATGCTCTCGTAGAATGATTCAACGTCGGTACGAACGATATACTTTGGCAATTCATCACAGAGAAGCTCTCTAATCTGGCAGATAATCTGATGTCGGCTAGACTGTTTAACCTTGTAAACTCGCCGGATGTTGAATTGCATCTGTTTAAGGGCGAAGTAAGCCGCTGCCGACTTATCAGCCACAAAGACTTTTTTTGGTTGATCAATATTGAGTTCCATCAACCCAAACGAGAAATTTCGATCACATACTTCCGAGCTCACTTCTTTCAGCCGCGTCGCAAGCTCGCCTTCCCAGTCGGATTTGTGACTCTTTAGCTGCTCTTTGGTTTTTAATTTCAGATACTGATATTCTTCAGGTGTGTACGGATTTTTGTTTCGGCGAACTTTTCGCAATTCGCGAGAACTCTCCCGAACCTTTCGACTTAGCTTTGCCAGATCGGGGAAATACTTCCCTTCAAGATAATTCCCTTTTCGGTTCTCTAAATCAAAAACTTTCCGGAAGTTGTCTGCTGAAAAAGACTGATCAAGCATGGTTATTTTTTGGCACAACCGAGTCTCCTGTCGCCTCACGGCGCGCATAGCTGCCGTTCACGCCGATGATAATGGAGTCATCCCCTTCAAACATCTCCTCCGCTGTATCACGCATCTGTTTCAGACCGTCCTCAGACCGCCGACGTGCCTCCTCGAAAATACATTCTGCTTCCGGTGACAGGGTCATGCGCCGACGGTCCCCGGAATATGTTCATTCGCGACAAGCTGCCCAATCGTTATGTTCCGGAATGATTTGCTTTGTTTGTATCGCCGCCTCAAATCGGCCGGGCGGTGAACAGCAACTGAAGTTTCAATGGTAAAGTTTCGCCTGGGTGCGCGCAGCGAAAATTCAAACACTTCCGGCACGTGTTCGGAAATATGATGACAGGCCCGACGTATTGATTTCCTCGCCCAGGCAAAAACATGAAACAGGGTCGGCTGCCTGCGCCGTAGTTGGTCTTCCGTTTTCAGAAAATCGTCCGGTGAAAACTCTTCGATATTGTGACGCATATATGCCTGTGCGAGGCCATCAAGGACGAGTCCCGCCTCATTGTGGATAAAAATATTGTAAATTTCGTGCTTCATTCGCCAGAATTCATCCGTTAATTTTATGGGCGGTTCATCATGCTTGGCCAGTGCAGCAACAAACCGGTATGGATTGACCCTGCAGTTGCTCTTCGCAGCGAAAGCGTGTGAGCGACTGATGCCCTCAATTGTGTCTAAATTGATCGGGCCGGAATACAGGAAAGCGTGCGGGCCTTCATGGCGGCCCTCAATCATTGCTGCGACTTCGTCGAGGTCAACGCCGTGGGCCGACATGATTTTCATGATCTCTTTTCCGAAGGGTGAGCGACCATAGAGAATGTTTTCTCCGGATCGGTGGTGCGAGATATTGAACTCGGATTTGAAAATCGGTTCAAGCGTGTGGGACAGGGGGCCGTGACCGATATCATGCAAAATTCCGGCGGCGGCCAATACGCGTGTATCCCTCCGGTTCAGTTTCCTGATACCCGCATAGACCAGCGCCAACCTGGCGACACCGATAGAATGCTCATAACGGTTATGGTGTCGGCAGTACGCCCGGGAGTTATCGTTCGGGAAGCGGATATAATCAAGCGCACCCAGAAAGCTGATTTGCTTTAATCTCTGCACCGGAGCACTCAGCGCAAGCCCGGTGAGAAACGGGTCCTCCCCAAAGCCATCAAAGATAGCGCCGTCGTCCCTTTCGAAGGGTCGCGGGCACGGCGGCGGCAAGTTCGGAAACAGGGGAAATGTTTTCCTGCCGGATGTGTTCGCTACAATATCCATGATCCGCCACAATCTCTATCCTTAGGAGCCTCAGCACGGCATGTGCTTTCAATTCCTCAATTATTATTCCCCATCAGGCCGAAAGGACCGAAAAATGTCCGCTGACGCGCGAGAACAATCCTGTCGGACCAATTTATCGCCCGTGCACGGGGCCTGTCACTTCCATAGGCGTCTTCAATACGGAGTTCTCCCAAATCGCGCAACCCAACCAGTACTTTTTCAAACAGCTCACGAGTCACAGGCGTATCATTGCACCTGCGTCCAAACAGGTATTCCAGAGACGGGGCCAGGTCAGGGTCTACAGCATCCCGGATGATGCGGGGGATCTGATCCTGCAGAACCTGTTCGGACCTTTCGCGAGCTATCTCGTCGAATTCATAGCCCAGCGTCAACTGCCTCGGGTCAGCCCCTTTCGAAAACCCCAGAGCCTGCAATCCCGCACCTCCATGGTGCAGGGATATATTGTTCTCCTGCCAGTGGATATTGCCGATTACGTTTCTCGCTTCCCGGTGACGGGAAAGATGAATGAACCAATAGCTGCGACGGGCTTCGGGGGAGCGAATAAAGAACGGCGAATAGTACTCGGCACCTGTCCCGCTTTTCAGATGGCGATACAAGGTGTTTTGAATGAGGCTGCGCCATTCCGGGCTTTCTTTCTTCTTCGACAGCACCTCACGAACGAAATCCGGGTCGGCGCCTATATCCTCATAACTCCTGCGCCCCGAGTGTTTCTCGCTCATGTAATCGATCAGGCTGTCAACGCTGAAGGTTAAAAATATCTCGGCCTTCCCAAGCTCGTCCAGGATTTGGCGCACGGACCGGAATGCGACCCGACTCCACCCATATTGATCCAATACAAAAAGAGACCGGCCTGTTTGCGGTGACCTTTTTTTGACCAGTGCGATCGCATCGGAAACGCGGCTGTTAAAATCGTCCGTCCAAATGTGAATGGTCTTGTCCAGCATATGTTGGAACGGTGAATTTTCAATTTCAGATCGCAGGAATCCGGTGTGTTGGGGATTTAGGTCTACGAATAGAAAATCGGTGCAGATATCAAATCCCTTGGGACGCGCACGGTTAAGCTCGTCCTGCATCTCCGCGACTGTTTCCAGCAGAATGATCGGGGAGCCCCTGACGTCCTTATCATTGAAACGATAGCGCCCGCCGCCGGCGTATCCATCCACGATAGTCAGATTGAGCCGCTTCTGCACGGGTATAGCTGTGCAGATCTCTATATAGCGCCGCACATATTGATCCAGAATTCGGTGCTTCGCCAAACTGTGTCTGCCGATTTTTGGCGGCGGTTCACCCAATCTCCACTCATAGTGTTTTTTCGCCATGCCAACTTTCAACACAGTTCCGGCATGGCGTCATGAACCACCCCGTCAAGCAGACGTCCATTGCGCCCTTTGGCCCGACGCTGACCGTCAACCCCATGCGCTCCCCACTGTTTGAAAAAGAAGGGGACATTGTTCCTTGCACACTGATCGCGGATGTTGCGAGCCCATTCCGGGGCCATGGGGCGCGCTTTTGTGCCGGACTCACCACCGACGATAACCCAGTGAATGCTTTCCAGATCAAGAGCGCCGACATCTTCGAGTAGCGGCTCCACGGATAGAAACCGGATGGGGGCCCTGATTGATCGCAGCGGGGCGATCCGGGGAGTGCCATACCGCCTATCCTCAACAGTCACACCGAGCCACGCATTGTTTGGAACAGACCGTCCGGCAAAGTATTTTGCCATGACCTTCGGGCGTTTGGTCAGAATCTGGTAGATGTGCTGCGGGGTTGTGGTGATTGTCGCCATGACCTTATCCACATAGGCGAACGGAACCTTGTCATGAAACAGGTCGCTCATTGAGTTTACAAACCAGATTGTCGGTGTTTTTCGTCGCTTCGGCAATTCGAGACGTTCCGGTATCAGGCTGACGGCAAAGCCGTTTTCGTATCCATGCACACCCATGGCCTGCAGGCGCCCGGCCAGCGTTTCCGCATAGCAGTATTTGCAACCCGGGGAGACTTTTGTGCAGCCCGTCACCGGGTTCCAGGTCATTTCTGTCCATTCAATATGTGATTTTCCGGTCATGATTTTCTGTCATCCGTGCCTGCCTGGTCTGAATGGGGTCTGGTGTCGCCTTTCAGGTCACAGCCCCGATCATCTTCCGGCCCCTCGAAATGCGACACCCTAACGGTTGCATCTGGGCCCGGCAATATCCGCGAGCACCGCATAGGTGCAATCCGGCACATTTGCACCGGGGCCGACAATACCGGACACGCCGACAGCATCCGCATTCAGGGCGGCCCGGCCCTGTTGTCCGGTCGTCATGCCGCCCGAAAACCGCCTGCAGGCCCGCCCGCACCGACCCCTTGAAGAAACAGACATGTCCGGTTGTTATGTGTGCAACCGTCTGATGTGTAATATAACGGCAGCAGGGGTCGAGTCCCAAGTACAATTTACGAAATCATGCCTTGATTGCGAAAAAAAAACAGTTATGACTGTTTTTTATATGATACGGAAGGCCCGGGTCTTCCGGCAGTTCAGTCCAGGGAAAAGGGAATCACGCCATGCACAAACCAAACCTCAAATCCGGTCTGTATTCCGGTGTGTCGTATCTGTCCGGCGCCTCCATGGCGGCGGCCTTCATGACGGGCCTGCCGCAAACGGCCTGCGCGCAGGACTCCCTGCGCGATGCACTGTCGCAGGATGAGATCGTCGTGACAGCGACCCGGCGCGGTGATGCAACGAATCTGCTGAAAACCCCTGTTGCCGTTTCGGCTTTCAATGCGGAAGCCGTTGAGGCCTTTGCACCGAGGGACCTGCAGGACATTGCGGTTATGACTCCCGGATTGTCGCCGGGGAATGCCGCCGGTTTCAGATCGGCCAACTTTGCCATGCGGGGTGTCGCCGAAACCTCAATCATTGTGTACAAGGAAAACCCGGTCGGGGTGATTATTGATGATTTTGTCGTCGTTGACGCGCAAACCCAGGACCTTGAGCTGTTCGATATAGAGCAGATTGAAGTGCTGCGCGGGCCGCAGGGCACACTGTTCGGCAAGAACACCACTGCCGGTGCGGTTACAGTCCGCACAAAACGCCCCCGACTGGACGAAGCGGACCTGGAAGCCCAGGCCTCGTACGGCAGCTTCGGCACGGCTGAAGCCAAGGTTGCGCTTAATCTGCCCATAGCCGCCGACACCTTCGGTATTCGCGCGGCCGGCATGTACCGCACATCGGACGGATACTACAGAAACGGATACCGGTTCGGGCCGATTCCGGGCTTCATCAATGCCAGCATAGCCGGGTTGAGCGGTACAGGCCCCGGTGAACGCATAGGCGGCGATGACGTTTTTTCCGGCCGCCTCAAAGCCCTGTGGGAGCCTACCGAGGCCGTTTCCGTCATGGCCACCTATGAGATCATTCGTGACCGGGGCGATTCCGTGCCCATTGTCAACGATACACCGGCCGAATCGTCATATGCTTTTCCGAATTTCGGTTTTCCGGGCCGGGATGCGGATCAGGACCCCCTGGATCAGGCGGGTATCAACAATCGTGACGACAATCTGTTGAACATGTCCGATGGACACCGCATCGACGTTGACGGGTTTTATCTCAATGCCGATGCCGACATCGGTAACAACTGGCAGATTCATTCTGTCACCGGTTACAGGAAGTCACAATCAAGATTGCCCAGTGACTATGTGGCCAATAACGGCCCGGAGTTTACCAACCCCCTGACGAATCAAACCACACAATTCTCGCTGTTTGATGCGACCAGGGACGATGATCGCGAGGTGTTTCAACAGGAACTCAGACTGACGGGAACCGTGGGCCGGATAGACCTGGTCGGCGGCGTCTTTTATCAGGAAACCGATGTTGATTTCTGTGTCGCCCAGACGGTCGGATTCCTGGACATATTCGGTGCCGTGGGTGCCCTCGGGCCGGATCCGGCGCCGTTTGGATTTTTCAATGCCAATCCCCTCATTCTGTGCAACGCGCAGGAATCCGAAGCGGTGGCGGGCTTTGTTGACGGGACCTGGGACATTACCGACAGACTGCATCTCTCGGGCGGTTTCAGATACACCCGGGAAGAGAAGGCCTGGACAGGCCGACCCCGCATCCCGATCATATCCCTTGACGGCAATCCCACGCCCGCCGAACTGGGGACGCCCCTGGCCGCTGCGGATTTCACCCGTTTTCCAACCCTGGTTGTAACAGACTCCGAGGAATGGAGCGAACCGACCTGGCGTATCAATCTCGGATATGACGCATCCGATGACATATTTGTTTACGCAAATTACGCCCGGGGCTTCCGGTCCGGAGGATATAACGATCAGACAGGTACTGTCCTCAACCCGTTACCGGCTGCTGCCATCCGGCCCGTAAATCCGGAGTTTGTGGATTCTTATGAGGCGGGTCTGAAGGCGTCCTTTGCCGACGGTCGCGCGACCCTGACAGCCACCGGTTTTCTGGCTGATTATACGGATGCCCAGAGAACATTTAATGCCAGTTTCGAAGGCGGGCAGGAAACCCTGTTCTTCAATGCGGCGGATCTGTCCGCCAAAGGCCTGGAGCTCGAAGGGACTTTCGCTCCCAAAGACAATCTGGTTGTCCGCTGGATGTATGCGTTCACCGATGCGGATTATGACCGGTTTGAGGCGGATACGGATTTTGACGGAGACGTGGATGTTGACCTGTCCGGGCGTCCGGTGACCCGCGTTCCGAAGACACAATACGGGCTGGACGCCACATATACATTTCCTCTGGGGGACTGGGGGGATGTCAAGCTGAACGGTCGCGTCACCCATGAAGATGAATCCGTATCCACCTATTCCGACGTGGGTGCGGAATTTGACACGTTCCTGGATGGGCGCACACTCGTGGACGCGGATATCCGGCTGACGGCAAAAGACGACAAATACTACGTTCGCCTCATCGGCAAGAACCTCACCGACGAACGCTACAGGACGGGCTCCCTGTCAGTGGCGACCCTGTGGGTCATGTCAAATTACGGGGAGCCGCGTTATTTCGGCGTAGAGGTCGGCACAAAATTCGGCTTTGGGGATTGGTGATCCCGAAACTTGAGAACAAACGCGCCATCGTCACCGGCGGTGCGAGCGGCATCGGCGAGGCCATTGCCAGACTTTTTCTGGACAACGGCGCCGAAGTCCTGATTGTCGATTTGCCGGATCAGAACCTTTCCGCAACATACCGGCAGTTCGGGAAGGCGGTCACCCTTGAGCAGGATGTAACAGGCGTCGGCGCCCCCGGGATCATTGCCGACAGGGCCGCGGCGGCCTTTGGCGGCCTCGATATACTTGTCAACAATGCGGGTACGGCCCGGCCCGGCAGCCTTGAGACCACAACCGATGAAGTGTGGGATCAGGTCATGGGCCTGAATGTGGGGGCCATGTTCAAACTGTCCCGGGCCGTTCTGCCCTACCTGAAACAGAGCGGAAGCGGCCGCATTATCAATCTTGGTTCCATCATGTCGGATCTGGCAGGGCCGGACCTGTTCGTCTACGGCACGTCCAAACATGCGGTCGCGGGCATGACCAAATCCATGGCTGTGGATTTGGGGCCATACGGAATCACGGCCAATTATCTGCAACCCGGCGCCATTGTGACCGCCCTGTCAGCCCCTTTTTTTGCCGATCCGGAATTCCGGCGGTACTGGGAGGACAAGGCTCCGGCCGGTCGCTTGGGGCGGCCGGATGATGTGGCCGTGGCGGCACTGTTTCTGGCCTCCGATGAGGCTCAATTCATATCCGGCGTGGGTCTGAATGTGGACGGCGGGGCCATTGTCAAATTCTAGGGTCGGGACTCATTGAAATCCGGTATGTGATGATGGCCGCGAGGACAACATCAGCGAAGAAGGCGTGCACGCAGAACAGCGCATCGGCAGGCAGGCCGGAGTTTGATGAATTCTATTTTGCCGACAGACTTTGTTCCCTGTCCGTAACCACATAGGCCCATGCGCCCCACCACGGAGACATCAGAATATTGTCGTAAATTTTCTGCGCTTTTTCAGTATCACCGTTGGCTGCATACCAGTTCGCTATTCCATAACCGAGGGTAATATCTCCACCTGACCACTGATATCCCGGTTTTTCAAGGTCAACAAGGCCGTCCGGATCAAGCAGACCTTTGTAAACCATCACCCTCTTGTAGTAGGCCCGCGAACGGTCTGCTTCGATATCGGCTGTGACCGCTTCCAATACCCGGGCCGCTTCCGCCGGTTTCCCGTCTTTCATGAGACTGTTGAAAAGCCAGTCGGTTGCTCCAATGAGGAGGTCGTTTTTTGTCGCCGTATCCACACACTTTTGATAAGCGTCGGCAGCTGCACCATAATCGCCGTTCAAATAATTATAGAGACCGATATGGTACCAGACCCAGTGTTCATAGGTGCCGTGCGGCTGTCCATCTTTGCCGCGCTGGAAAACCGGTTGCGGGTTTTCGCCCATGAGGGCCAAGGCCTCCTGCAAATCGACAATTGCCTTGTCGAGTTCACGGACGTTTATGTATCGATGGCCGCGGTGACGGCGCAGTCTGAACGAGTCAGGGTACTGATCAAGACCTCCGGTGTAAAGATCAATCGCGTCGCGATAACGACCGCCATCAATGTAGTATCCCGCAAGCTCAATATATTCATCTTCTGACAGGAAACTTTTTGCTTCCAGTCCGCTGCTCTTTTTAGCCAGTTCAGCCAACCTGGCCTCATCAATCTCAAACCGAAGCAGCGGTTCGCCAGAGAATGAAACGGCTTCCTGCGGGCGTCGCGGGACAACAGGCAGAATGATATTTGACGGATGACCGGCACTCATCCAGATCGTCTGATTGGCAACCACCATTTCACTGGTCTCGGCAAAATCGGCACCGGTGTTCAAATTGCGGGCCAATCTCGGAAAATTGGAACTTGTGATATCGACGCGCAAGCGATCCCCCGGCTCCAGCAGGTAACTCGTCGCCCACAGGTCCAGGGTGTATTTGTAGACTTTACCGGGCTGGAGAAGTTCCGGTTCTTCAAAACCCTCCCGATAGCGTGCACGGATTACACCGTCGACGAGATTTAGTGCAGATCCATCCGCTTTCTCTACAATCAGTTTCGCCATGAAATCCGTATCCTTCGCGCTGCTTGCCGCATACAGCTCGGCGCTAACCGGTCCGGTAATTTCCACAGGCTGATCGAACGGCTGCGTTGAGAAACGCAGAATATCCGTGCGCGCATCCAGTGGGCCCTGATCATGAGGCCCCCGAAGAGTAGCTTCCATGATGTTTCCGCCCAGGGTCGGGACAGGTTTTGCAGGATCGTACACATAGGATTGTTTGCCGGATTGCGATGTCGGTTTTTCGGTGGATAGCGCACCGTCCGCGTGCAGGTAGTACGGCCGGTATTGCGTTCGGGCGAGGGGCCATTCCTGCTCGTCCCGCCACCTGTTTTCACCCATGACGAATATGCGGACCGGCGCCATATCCGGTTCCTCGCCGTCTTTCATCCAGTAGTCGAACCATTCCAGAAGGAGTCTCTCGACGTCGATCAGGGAGTCTGCTCCAAAATCGACATCGGCATTTTGCCGTGATCGATTCCAGCCGTGGGGCCATGGCCCGATGATCAGGCGCTGGCCCTCTCTCGCCTCCACGGTCGCCGCTTCCCGGGACATGGTGGTGTAGCTTCCGATCGTGCTGCGAAGAAAAACATCATACCAGCCACCGATGTTCAGGGCCGGCACCCCCATTTCGGATGCGCGCCCTTCCAAATTCAGCGGCTTCCAGTAGTCGTCATATGATGGATGTTCGAGCCAGTCCTGGAAGTGCTTGACATTGAATCCAAGCGTCGGTCCAAGTGTGTTTAACGGCAGGTGATCAATGTTGCCCACCCAGTCAACAGGATAGGACGTATTGGTTCTGGTTCCGACTAGACCGAGGCCCCAACTGGCCCGGGAGAGCAGGGAAAAAGCCCCGCCGGGGTATGCCACATCGCGGTAATAATTGCCCGGGCTCATTGCCGGGGCAATCGCCACCAGGGCAGGGTTTCCGTTCAGGGCGGCAAGCCACTGCACGGAGGCGAGATAGGAAGACCCGAACATTCCGACCTTACCATCAGACCAGGGCTGCGCAGCGATCCAGGTCAGTGTGTCGTCACCGTCTTCAATCTCCTGAAAATAAGGGTACCATTCGCCGTCCGAGTCATGGCGGCCGCGGGCGGCCTGAAACACAAATGCGTATCCGTTTGCAGTGGCAAATTTTGCGTATGATTGCCGTAGCTCCGTTGAGCCGTCGGAATAGATGTCCCGAACGAGCAGGGTGGGAAACGGCCCGTCTCCGGCAGGTACATAAATATCTGTCGCAAGCTCGACGCCGTCACGCATCTCAACGCCAAAATCATAGGTTGTTTTGACCCCATCCGGAAATTCGCCCAAATAGTTGGGGAAGGATTGCGCAACCGCACCACCGGTTGAGAGTGTGATACCAAACAGCAACCCAAACAGCAGTCTGCCTGCCCGGCGTGTAAGTTGTTTCATCCTGTTCTCTCCGTGATTGACTGTTGTTCATCCGCAAGCGCGGTTTTTTTGATGACGGGTACTTTACCCTGCTGCCCGGGAACGGATACCCTGGACAGTTTCCGGGTTGGACTTTTGCCGACCCCCATGAAGCACACCTCAATATCGATCAGATCACCCGGTATCCCTCCAACGCTGCCATGAATTCGAATTTCGGCGTCGGCCCGGGTTGCCCGGTCGGCCTCATCCGGAACCGTGATTGCAGGTGTCGACACGTTCCAGACCCCCGGCAGTTCATTTCCGGGAATGCAATGCAGGTGAATGCGTGACTTTTTTGTCGCCGGGGATCGCCGGTAAAGACGCGGCAGGGGGCGCAGGTCCCGATCCCGACTTGTGAACGCTCCGGCAGGCTGAAATCTCATCCCGGCAGCCCTGTCACGACAAGCGTTATAACAATGGCGCTAAGCACATTCACCCAGACGCCGATTTTCGCCATTCGGGCAAATGTCAACTCGCCGGTTGCGTAGGCAACGGCGTTTGGCCCGGTGGCCATGGGCAGCATGAATGCGCAACTTGCGGCCATGGCAACCGGCGCGGCCAGTAACAGAAGATCCAGTCCCGTCGCAATCGCCAATGCGCCGATAACGGGCAACATGGCGGATACGGTAGCCACGTTGCTCATGAATTCGGTGAGCGTGAGGATCATTACGGCAACGCCAAATGTAACAATCAGTGGGGGCAGGTCGGCGAAAGCGGTCAGATAGTTTGCAAGAAATGTCGCCAATCCGGTCTGGTTTGCGGCTGCAGCGAGGCTTAGTCCGCCTCCAAACAAAAGCACCACACCCCAGGGAATTCTCTCTGCCGAGGGCCAATCCAGGATGGGTGCACTCCTGGCCTTTTCGGCAAAACCCGGAAGGACCGATATGGCGACAACGCCGACAAGCGCGATGAACTGATCACTTATGTTGCCGAAACCGGGGATCTTCTGAATTTCCGACCGTGAAATCCAGCTCACCGCAACGCAGGCGAATACGATGAATGTGATCAACTCCGGTCGCGTCACGGGACCAAGATTTTGTCGGGCCTGCCTGATAGCCGACCGCACGGACAGTTCGTTGTCTCTGGCCCGGATGTCAGACCTGACCGATGCGAACCTGTACAATACGAACCAGGACAGCGGCAGCAGCAGGAGAACAACCGGGACACCCATCCGCATCCAGTCGGAGAAACTGATTTCCAGTCCCTGATCGGACAGATATCCTATGGCGATCAAATTCGTGGGCGATCCCACGGGCGTGGCCAGGCCGCCAATTGAACACGCATAGGCAACACCGAGCAACAGTGCGGCAATAAAAGGGCTTTGATCGGTTTGCGAGGCGGCGCCATCAGTCTGTGAGGCGGCGCGCGCCACGGACAAGGCTATCGGGGTCATCATCAGAGCTGTCGCGGTGTTGGAAATCCACATTGACAGGATCGCTGCGGAAATCATGAAACCGGCAATCAGCGCTCCCGGCCTGACCCCGATACTGTCCACAACAAAAAGTGCGATTCGTTCGTGCAGCCCCCACCTCTCGATTGAACGTGCTAAAATGAACCCTGCAAACAAAAGAACGATAACAGGGCTCATATAGCTCGCCCCGACCTCTCTTAGGGAAGCAACGCCGGTGAACGGGAGAACGATGAGAGGCAAAAGCGCTGTCACGGCGATCGGTGCAGCCTCGGTGACCCACCATACAAACATCAATACCGCGAGAGCGGCCACCATCCAGGCTTCCCGCGACAGCTCCCCGGGCGCCGACATCATCGCCATCAGGATGAACACGCAGCCGCCTGCGATTAACCCGCACCACTGCGCCGGACTGCGTGCAATCGGGTCCTGTTCCGGACTTTTCATGGTTTGCATACAGCTCTCCCGGAGCCCGGAGTTTTGAAAAGCGATCCGGGATCGTTTGCCCTGGTTTTGCAAAAAATCAGGGAGACGACCGGCTGGAATTCAAATCAGTTGTCCTGGTCAGGTTACCAGGAGTAAGCAGTGCGAACATAGTAGTTACCGCCCGTGAACCCGTAAGGTGTGATCGTATCGTAGAAATTTGTGCCCAGCGAATTCGCAATCCGGGTTTCTTCCGGATAGGTGTTGAACAGGTTGTTTGCACCGGCATAGATGCCCAGCCCGTTGCCGAACTCAAAGCCGGCCTCAAGATCGAAGATGAATTGGGCATCATTCTCGCGGTCATTCTGCTCGGAGTTTTGAACCTCGACGAAATCTCCAAAACGCGTCGCGCGGGCGCTGACTCTAAACCCGTTATTCGCTTCAAAGCTGGCTCCGAGAGACAGTTTCGTATCCGGAATTTCCTCAGTGTAGGATCCCAGCCGGTTGCGGTTAAACTGGACGATGGGGGTACCGTCAGCCAGAATGAGACCGGCGAGTTCGGGTGGGTTCGGATCAACACTCTCAACTGTGGTATCATTGTAGTTGAACGCAGCTGTCAATCCAAGCTGCCCCGCGTTGAAGTTCCTGGACCAGGTCGCCACCACGTCCACGCCCTGGCTGCGGGTATCAATCGCGTTGGTAAAATAATTAACCCCGCCAAGAGACGCATCAAAGCCGGCAGAATCCAGCAACACCGAAATTTGCGTCCCGATTGTGCCGCCGCCTTGAGCAGCGCGGCTATCGCCCCGATTAAACTGCGTCGACAGTGCGATGCGGTCTTCAACATCAATCTGATAGGCGTCCACCGTGAGTGCAAAATCCCCTTGAGTGAAAGAAACACCGATGCTGAAATTTTCAGACAGCTCCGGCGTCAACGGTTCCGCTCCCAGGGCCTGCGCGGCCGGATCGGTCGATGGAAGCGTCTGACGTAACACAATGGTTTCTGCAATGCCGTCATCGTCAAGATCAACAAACTGGCCGCGGCTTCCCTTAAAACCGAGTTGCTGAACGCTCGGCGCCCTAAAACCGGTGTTATAGGACGCACGGGCCGCGAGGGTGTCCGTCAGCTCATATCGACCGTTGATT
Organism: Hyphomonadaceae bacterium; assembly: GCA_014324115.1. Lineage (GTDB taxonomy): Bacteria > Pseudomonadota > Alphaproteobacteria > Caulobacterales > Maricaulaceae > JACOMS01. The sequence goes on along the minus strand of JACOMS010000020.1, from coordinate 10,136 downwards.
TTGCCAACGACCTGATCTCCTGCCGAGTCACTGTAGCTTTCATAGCGAAGCGCGCCCCCCAGGAACACACGTTCGGTCGGATCCCAGCCGAGCTCAACGTAGCCGTTCACATTATCGCGATCAAGCGAATTTACCGCTTCCGGAGCAAACCCCGGGAAACCCTGGGCTGCCGGCGCATCGCCGTTGTTCCCGTCCGCGAAGCTGAGGGGTTCACCCTGGCGAATGTCGAAAGTCTCTCTGCGGTATTGAGCTCCGAATGAAATATCCAGAGTACCCTGTCCAACCTCATACTGTTTCGTTGCGTCGAATGACGCGGTGAACTCGGAGGCATCAATCCCGCCGAGGTAAAAAGACGTCGGAGAAGCAGCACCCAAACTCGCGTTCAGCCCGCGCGTATTATACCAGTCAGTGATATTTTCGCCATAGCCGACGGAGAGGTCCCAGCTTATTCCTCCGGTTTCGCCGCGCAACCCCCCGACAATCTCATAGTCTTCTTCGGAAATGAGCTCCTCAGGGCGGAAGCCAAACGGGAAGATCTCGGGCGTGTTTCGACTGTCACGGGGACGACGGAATGTAAAGTCCAGCTCCGAGTCCCGGTCAGCGTAGGTTGCAAAGCCGTACAGTTCAACGCCGCCAAAATCATATCCCGCGTTTGCCCCGAATGTGTAAGTGCGTTGCGGGAAGTTACCAAAGTTGGTGGTTACCAGCCGGTCAATCGTAAGCTCGCGGGGATCAAGCGTCGGTGGCGGTCCCGGCAGAATTGGAAACAGGTTGAGGCCACCGGGGTTCGCCGGATCATCGGGAACAGGAACCGGTCTTGCGCGGTTGGATTGTCTTTCGTCAGAAAAACTGAATGACAAATTCATGAATCCGCGTTCGCCAAGCGCAAAACCGCCGTTAAGGTCAATGTTCAGATAGTCGCCGTCCCCGCGATCAAAGTTCTCTCCGATGACGCCGCTGATGCGTCCGCCTTCGGCATCGTCCTTGAGGATGATATTGACGACACCCGCAATCGCATCCGACCCGTATTGCGCGGCCGCGCCATCGCGCAACACCTCAATCCGGTCAATCGCCGCGCCCGGAAGCATATTTAAATCCACACCGGCGGAGCCGCTGAACAGGTTCGTGCTGGTATTGATAAGCGCCGTTTTGTGCCTCCGCTTCCCGTTGATCAGAACAAGCGTCTGGTCCGGATTCAGACCGCGCAACCCTGCCGAAGCGATAAACGTGGCGGTCCCCCCCCCGGACGTTGCGGCATGTTCAATGACGGAACCAGAAACCGCAGCGTTTCGAATATGCCGGTTTGAGGCTGGGTTTCCAACTGTTCAGCTGAAAAAACATCAATCGGGATCGGGCTTTCAGCCACCGTGCGCGGCTTGCCGCGAACCCCGGTTACAATGATGGTGTCCCGTACCGACGTTTCGTCTTCGGCATCTTCGCTGTTGGCCTCCTGCGCATGAATCTGGCCGACGGTCGCAACCGTCAAGGCGATTGCACCGGCGCCAGACTTCAGGGCCTCAATAAACTGAACTCTGTTTTGTTTTCTCATTTAAACACACGGCTCCTCTTCCGGTAACATAAACACATCACGCGCTGCGGAGTCTCCGCTACACACGTGAATCACATATGGCAACATAAAAAATATCACATTAACAGGTCCTGACCCCGGGTGCCGATTCCCGAAGTCACCCGGTCGGCCCGGGCCGGACCCGGCCGGATATGACAGTGAAACGCTCTGCTGCCGTGTTGCTGCCATAAAGACTGCCAAGGAGCGGCATCAGACCGTGACCGCTTTAGTTTTCCGGTAGGCGATCTTCAATTCCCGCTCTTTCAGCGCCCTGGCGAGAAGGTTGTCCTCACTTGTGAACAGGTCTTTGTTCTCTGAAAATTCCATATCCCTGAGGCGTTCGAGAGCGGCCGCGTGTGTTTCGAGTGAGCCGTCATAATGTATGTGCCGAACGTCGCATGTACGCTTTGACAGCTCCCGGGACACCAGAATGGTGCGATGGCAATCCAGGGGTTCCTTTTCGGCACACATGAGAGCAATGCGATGATCTACAGCGCCTTTCAGCAACCGGGCCATGGCCTGCCTGAACTCCTTCCTTGAGGCCAATGCCGCATACTGTACTTTTCCGCTCGAATCGTAGCAGGACGGATCGTCCGGGCGGGCCCCCAATTCCCTCCCGAAGAACGCGTACCTGATCCCCGAATCCCGCAGGGCCTTTGCGATGTTTTCCCGGTTGAAGTGAGGTTTGAACCTGCTGAAGGGTCGGGAGCGCACATCGGCGACCACATTGATCCTGTGCTTCTCAAGCAGCCGGACAAACTCCTCCAACCCATGGGTAGAGTGCCCGATTGAGAATATACCCCCGTCTTTCATCTTACCCCCGTCTGTCGGCTGAATTATCGCGGCGACGAGTTTGTAGACATGACCCCTGAAAGGTTGGCCAATGCTAACGGTCACGAAGCATTCACCGAGTTCGTATTTTCCGTCGCCGCGCCTTAAGTAATCCCGTTCATACTTCGGGTCTGTGACCCAGAGTCGGTATTCTTTACCGTTGTGGACGAAGCAGGCCTGGACCCTGCGCTTTGAGTCGTCGAATTCCGCTCCGGGGGCGAAGACAGAAAGCCTCGGCGCCGACAACTTCACAAGGCGCAGCGAATGGTCCAGCTGATTGGCTCCCGCGATGTCCATCTTGTCGTTTTGGCCGTGGTAGGTGCTCATTCCATTCGTCCAAAGGTCTGCGACCGGATCGGTCAACTGATCAAGATATTCCCACGAGACCCGACCGCGCTTTTCCCAGTAGTGCCTGGGATCAAGTAACCAGTCCTCTGTCTGGTAGCTTTCGGGCTTCGGCTTTATCAGGGGAACGTCGATCACGTCCAAAGGTACAGGATCGCTGCCGTCCGGATATTGCCGCTCGTACTCGGAGACCTCCCCGTGCTCCCGGTCGCTCACCGGACGAATCCAATCCGTCGGCCGGTCGTTCTCCAGCACCCGCCCCGCCACGCAGCGTCCACTCAGCTTTCTTGAATTGGCCAGACACACCATCCGCTTCACAACCTGTACCATAGGGAAGCTCCTCCTGTCTGCCTGCCGTCCATGTCACCGGGGTCTCGTGCCTCAATGCCCTGCCTGTGTCAAGTCTTCAAAGTCATCACAGAATATCATGGTGCCTTGACCTCCGGCATCGGGTTGGAAGAGTCCGGTTGCCCCGGAACGGAAGGTAGCTTAAGCTGGCGCCTGGAAAGGCATGGCACATGGGGCGGCAACAAATGGAAACCGGGATGAAGATCAATACAATCGGATTTACCAGGAAAAATGCCGAAAAATTCTTTGGACTCATCAAGAAGTCAGGCTCAAGGCGAATAGTCGATGTTCGGCTGAACAATGTATCGCAGCTAGCGGGATTCGCAAAGAGAGACGATTTGAAATTCTTTCTCAACAGAATCTGTGATGTTGATTACGTTCACCTTCCCGAACTCGCTCCAACAAAAAGCATGCTGGACGGTTACAGGAAGGATCACAAGGATTGGCGCCGCTACGAGCGCGAATTCCTGGACTTGATGGAAGAACGGAGAATCGAGTCAAATATCCCGCAGGAAATAATCGCAGGGGGATGTCTGTTGTGTAGCGAAGACAAGCCGGATCACTGCCATCGGCGGCTGGTGGCAGAGTATCTCGGAGACCACTGGGGTATCTCCATCAATGTTGAGCATCTCGGTTGAACCAGGGACGCCGTGGGTCTGAATGTGGACGGTGGGGCCATTGTCAGGTTCCGGACCCTAATTCCTGAAGCCATCAGACCGGCCCGGAGGCCGAACTGCGCCATGCCGCCATCCACGGTGACGACATCTCCCGTAACGAACCTGGAACACGGCATCGCGCATTTTTACCTGGGAACGTTACCGGCGCGGGCACTCACATTATTCACGTCGCGCCGCATTCAGAGCCCGGAATATGTCGTGGTCTTTGACCTGGTCGTTTGCCATATCTGCGGGGAGTTTTCCTTTGTTATCTCTGGCCATGGGGTCTGCACCGGCACCGATAAGGGCCGTCACCGTTTCAGCCGTGCCATAAGCCACCGCCCAATGCAGCAGTGTCTGGCCCTCCCCATCCCGCGCATTGACCTTCGCCCCGGCCCTGACGAGGGCCGTCACCGCTTCGGCATGGCCATTCTGCACCGCCAGATGCAGCGGGGTCATACCGCCTTCGTATCTGTCTACGCGGTATTTCCCTTCCCTCAACCCCAACAACTCCCCCCCGATTTCGAGCAATGTTCTGGGTGGATCAATCCGCCTTTTTATAGTGCGCCTATTGTTACGGGCCTTGACATCCGCCCCGGCCCTGACGAGGGCCGCAACCGTTTTGGGGTTGCCCCGCCGCGCCGCCCGATGCAGCGGTGTCCAGCCGTTTTCGTCCCGCGCATTGACCTCCGCCCCGGCCCTGACGAGGGCCGTCACCGTTTCAGCACTGCCCTTATCCGCCGCCCGATGCAGCGGTATCCAGCCGTTTTCGTCCCGCGCATTGACCTCCGCCCCGGCTTCAATGAGCACCGCCGCCACTACAGTCGTGCCATACCTCGCCGCCAAATGCAGCGGTGTCGCGTCATTTTTGAGCCGAGCATTAACCTCCGCACCGGCTTCAATGAGGACCTCCAACGTCCATGAATCACCATACCGCGCCGCCACATGCAGCGGTGTGTTGCCGTCTTCGTCCAGCGCATCAATATTCGCCCCGGCCCTGACGAGGGCCGTCACCGTTTCAGCATTCCTATTCTTCACCGCTATATGCAACGGCGTCCAGCCTCCCCCGGTTCGCGCCTCCATATCCGCACCGGCATCAATGAGGGCCACCACCGCTACCGCTGCAGCAGCATAGTCCTCAATCGCCGCATAATGCAGCGGGACCAGGCCTAAATGACACCGCGCATTGACCTCCGCACCGGCCTTGACGAGGGCTGTCACCGTTTCAGCATGGCCACTCTGCGCCGCATAATGCAGCGGGGTCCAGTTACCTGTTTTAAGCCGTCGGACATCGACATCTTTTTCTAAGCTTGCCAAAAATAGCGCGGCAGTCGGTAAGCCCAGTCCGGAGCTCCGGTCAGATTCTGTACGCACCTCGACATCCGCCCCGGCATTGACGAGGGCCGCCACCGTTTCAACATGGCCATACTCCGCCGCATAATGCAGCGGGGTTTTGCCCCGCGTATTGACCTCCGCCCCGGCCTTGATGAGGGCTGCCACCGTTTCAACATGGCCACGCTGCGCCGCCTCATGCAGCGGTGTCCCGATGTTTTTGCCCCGCGCCTCAAGATCCGCCCCGGCTTTGATGAGGGCCGCCACCGTTTCAACATGGCCACGCTGCGCCGCATAATGCAGCGGTGTGTAGCCGAGATCGTGCTGCGCATTGACCTCCGCCCCGGCCTTGATGAGGGCTGTCACCATTTCAGCCGTACCATACATCGCCGCCGAATGCAGCGGTGTGCCGCCGAGATCGTGCTGCGCGTTGACCTCCGCTCCGGCCTTGATGAGGGCCGCCACCATTTCAACATGGCCACGCTGCGCCGCATAATGCAGCGGGGTCAAGCCGTATTTTTCCTCACGCACCTCAATATCCGCCCCAGCCTTGACGAGGGCCGTCACCGTTTCGGCATTGCCTTTCTTCGCCGCCAAATGCAGCGGGGTTTGGCCGAATGTATCCCGCGCATTGACCTCCGCACCGGCCGCCAGGCACCTCCTCACGTCCGCCGCCGTGGCTGTTGCGAAGAACACGGAGCTGTTCCAAAGACTGCAATCCACTCGTGCGCCCGCGTTCCGGTCGCAGGAACCGACACAGAGCAGAGTCGCGATCGTCAGGAATCGAAACATGGCAAAGTCTCCTTTTAATGTGCAACGCGTCGTTTGATCATGAATTTGCGGGATCGTGTACCGCAGCACAGGCGGCCTGTCAACTGCCGTGCCGGGAATGTGTTGCAAAGCCACAAACGTGCAATATCAGGCCCGCGGGCATGTTCCCGGGATACCGGATATCCGCAAGGGTCACGCAGACATGGATTCACGCCCTGTTACCCAAGGGTGTTCCCTCTGCAGGCACTCGCATTACTCACGCCGCGCCGCATTCAGAGCCCGCCGTGTGTCGTCGTCCTTTGCCAGGTCTGCGGGGACCCTGCCATCGTTGAGTTTTGCCCTGATATTTGCTCCGGCCCTGACGAGGGCCGCCACGGTTTCAGCATGGCCATACCGCGCCGCCCCATGTAATGGTGTCCAGTTGTCATAATTCCGCGCATTGACATCCGCCCCGGCTTTGATGAGGGCCGCCACCGTCTCAGCATGGCCAAGCCACGCCGCCATATACAGCGGGGTCTCGCCTTCTTCGTCCCGCGCATTGATCTTCGCCCCGGCCCTGACGAGGGCCGTCACCATCTCAGCATGGCCATCCCGCGCCGCCCAATGCAGCGGCATCCAGTTGTCGCTAATTGACCGCACCTTGACATCTGCCCCGGCCTTGACGAGGGCCGCCACCGTTTCAACATTGCCTTCCTCCGCCGCCAGATACAGCGGTGTGCGGTGGTATTTATCCCGCACCTCAAGACGCGCCCCGGCCTTGATGAGGGCCGCCACCATTTCAACATTGCCTTCCTCCGCCGCATAATGCAGCGGCGTCTGGTCGTATTTGCGGCGGCGGTCGTACATGTCCTGCGTATTGACATCCGCACCGCCTTCGATGAAGGCTGTCACCGTTTCAGCATCGCCATACCGGGCCGCATTATGCAGCGGTGTATAGCCTAAATCATCCCGCGCATTGACATCCGCCCCGGCTTTGATGAGGGCCGCCACCGTTTCAGCCGTGCCATACCGCGCCGCCAGATGCAGCGGGGTCCGGTCATCCTGTGCCCGCGCATTGACGTCCGATCCGGCCGCCAGGCACCTCCTCACGTCCGCCGCCGTGGCTTCCCCGAAGAATCCGGAGCTGTTCCAAAGATCACAATCCAGCCGGGAGCAGGAACCGATACAGAGCAGAGTCGCGATCATCAGGAATCGAACCATGGTCATGTCCCTCTTTGATGCGTTACGTTGACCCGCAGGGTATAACTGCGCCGGTTCCGTTTTCAAGGTCATAAACGCACAATATCAGGCCCGCGGGCCCGCACGCCGTGCGTATTTTTGCACGGGGATATTCCCGACGCAGGCACTCACATTCAGGTTAGCGGGGCCTGACCCTAATTCCTGAAGTCATCGGACCGGGCCGGAGGCCGGACCCGGCCGAACTGCCCCATGCCGCCGTCCACGGTGATGACATCTCCCGTAACGAACCTGGAACACGGCTTCGCGCATTTTTACCTGGGAACGTTACCGGTGCGGGCACTCACATCACCGCGCCGCATTCAGGGCCCGCAATATGCCGTTGTCCTTTGCCATGTCTGCGGGGAGTCTTCCTGTGTTGGTTTTTGCCCCAACATCTGCCCCGGCTTTGATGAGGGCCGTCACCGTTTCAGCATCGCCATTATACGCCGCCAGATGCAGCGGGGTCTCGTCGTTTCCGTTCCGCGCATTGACCTCCGCTCCGGCCTTGACAAGGGCTGTCACCGTTTCGGCCGTGCCAAACCCCGCCGCCAGATGCAGCGGGGTCCAGTTGTCTTCTTCCCGCGCTTCGATATCCGCCCCGGCCCTGACGAGGGCCGCCACCGTTTCAGCATGGCCATCCTGCGCCGCCCCGTGCAGCGGTGTAAAGTCTCTGTTTGTGCGCGCTTCGATATCCGCCCCGGCTTCTATGAGCGCCGCCACCGTTACGGCCGTACTATGCCATACCGCACTATGCAGCGGGGTCCATCCATTTTCTTTCCGTACGTTGACGTTAGCCCCGGCCTGTATGAGCGCCGCCACCGTTTCAGCATGGCCGTTCCACGCCGCCAGATGCAGCGGGGTCTTGCCGCTCCTGTCCTGCGCCTCAATATCCGCCCCGGCTTTGATGAGGGCCGCCACCATCCAGGCATTGCCCTCCCGCGCCGCCCGGTGTAGCGGTGCTGCGTCGTCTTTGCCCCACGCATTGATCACCGCCTCGGCTTCAATGAGGGCCGCACGCGCCGTGTCCAGAACCCGGAATATGTCGTGGTCTTTGACCTTGGGGTTGTCTTCCGCCAGATCCGCGGGGAACCTTCCATCCCTGTATCTAGCCATGGGGTCTGCACCGGCTTCAATGAGTGCCGCCACCGTTTCAGCCGTGCCATACCTCGCTGCCACATGCAGCGGTGTTGCGCCGTCTTTGTCCCACGCATTGACCACCGCCCCGGCTTTGATGAGGGCCGCCACCGTTTCAGTTTTGCCTTCCTGCGCCGCCAGATGCAGCGGTGTCCAGTCGTCTTCTTCCCGCGCATCAACCTCCGCCCCGGCCTTGACGAAGGCCGCCACCGTTTCAGCCGTGCCATACCGCGCTGCCAGATACAGCGGTGTGTGGCCGCTTTCAATTCGTGCCTCTATATCCGCCCCGGCTTTGATGAGGGCCGCCACCGTTTCAGCATTGCCATTCCGCGCCGCCATGTGCAAAGGGGTCCAGTTGTCTTCTTCCCGCGCCTCCATATCCGCCCCGGCCTTGATGAGGGCCGTCACCGTTTCAGCATTGCCATTCCACGCCGCCAAGTGCAGCGGTGTCCAGTTGTCTTCTTCCCGCGCATCAACCTCCGCCCCGGCCTTGACAAGGGCCGCCACCGTTTTAGCATGGCCATACTCCGCCGCTAGATGCAGCGGGGTCCAGCCATCCTGTGCCTGCGCATTGACATCCGCACCGGCCCTGATGAGGGCCGTCACCGTTTCAGCATGTGCATTATACGCCGCCAAGTGCAGCGGCGTCCAAGCGCTTTTGTCCCGCGCCTCCATATCCGCCCCGGCCTTGATGAGGGCCGCAACCATTGCGGCATTACCCTCCCGCGCCGCCCCGTGCAGCGGTGTCTCGTTGTCTTTGTCCCACGCAATGATCATCGCCTCGGCTTCGATAAGGGCCGCCCGCGCCTCTTCGAGAATCCGGAATATGTCGTGGTCTTTGATCTTGGGATTGTATTCCGCCAGATATGCGGGGAGGTTTCCTGCTTTGGTTTTTGCCTTGACATCCGCCCCGGCCCTGACGAGGGCCGTCACCGTTTCGGCATGTGCATTATACGCCGCCAAGTGCAGCGGGGTCCAGTTGTCTTCGTCCCGCGCTTCGATATCCGCCCCGGCTTCAATCAGCGCCACGACCGTTTCGACCGTACCGCGCCTCGCTGCTTTATGCAACGGTGTATAGCCGTCCTGGTCCCGCGCCTCCATATCCGCCCCGGCCCTGATGAGGGCCGCCACCTTCTCGGCATTGCCAGCCATCGGCAACACAACAACACCCCTGGCCTCCATATCCGCCTCGGCTTCGCTGGGTGCCGCAACCGTCTCGGCATGGCCAGACTGCGCCGCCCAGTGCAGCGGTGTGCTGCCGTTTTCGCCCCGCGCGTCGACCTTCGCCCCGGCTTCGATGAGCGTCGCAATCCCCCCGGCATCGCCAAACCCCGCCGCCACATGCAGCGGTGTGCTGCTGTTTTCGAGGCGTGCACTGACCTCCGCCCCGGCTTTGATGAGGGCGGCAACCTCCTCGGCATCGCCAGATTCCGATGCCCAATACAGGCCGTATTTTTCTTCATGTGCCTTTTTTTCTTCATGTGCCTTGAAGAAGTCCGCAACCTCCTCGGCACCCTCCCGCGCCTCTTCGAGAATCCGGAGTATATTGTGGTCCTTGACCCTGGGATTGTCTTCCGCCAGATCTGCGGGGAGGTTTCCTGCTTTGGTTTTTGCCCTGATATTGGCTCCGGCTTCAATGAGCGCCGCCACCGTCTCAGCCGTGCCGTACTCCGCCGCCATGTGTAGCGGTGTCCAGCCGCTCCTGTCCTGCGCCTCCATATCCGCACCGGCCTTGATGAGCGCCGCAATCACCCCGGCATCGCCAAACCCCGCCGCCACATGCAGCGGCGTCCAGCCTTCCCCGGTTCGCACCTCCATATCCGCACCGGCTTCGACAAGCGCCGCCACCGTTTCAGCCGTGCCATACCGCGCTGCCAGATACAGCGGTGTGTGGCCGCTTTCAATTCGTGCCTCTATATCCGCCCCGGCTTTGA
>JACOMS010000019.1 GCA_014324115.1 Hyphomonadaceae bacterium | reverse complement strand
ACAAGATAGAGCTGAACCGCCGGATGAATGAAACCCTGGAGGCGATGGCGCGGGCGTTTTTCAGGGACTGGTTTGTGGACTTCGGCCCGACCCGGGCCAGGATGGAAGGCCGCGACCCCTACCTCGCCCCCGACCTGTGGGCGCTGTTCCCCGACACCCTTGATGCGGAAACCGGCTTGCCAAAGGGGTGGGTTAAAGCTTCAATCCATGACTTCTCAGAGGTTGTCTACGGTGCGCCTTTCGCATCCAGGCAGTTCAATTCAGGGAATGTGGGAGTGCCCCTCATTCGTATACGCGACTTGGCGACCCATTCGCCTGGCGTATCGACAGAACAAACGCACAAAAAGGGTCACATGATTGAGCCGGGCGATATCGTTGTTGGGATGGATGGAGAATTTCGTCTCCATATTTGGAAAGGTCCAAAGGCATGGCTGAACCAGCGCGTTTGCCATTTTGAGCCCAAACACGGAATCCCCAGGTCATTTTTGGCTGAATCTCTTAAAGAACCTCTGGCGTTTTTTGAGCGCAGCAAGACCGGAACAACCGTTATCCATCTTGGCAAATCCGACATTGACACAATCAAGCTGACACACCCGGGCGATGGTGTTCTCGGTGCCTTCGCCTCAATAGTTGAACCTATGCTAGAGCGGTCGGTCACAAACGCTTTGGAGTCCCGCACCCTCGCCGCCATCCGCGACCTGCTGCTGCCCAGACTCATATCCGGTGAAATCCGCCTGCGTGAGGCCGAACAGGCCATGGAGGCCGGGGCCTGATGTTTCTGTCCAAAATCAGTATACTGCAATCGCTCAAGGGGCCAGATGCCGTTTGACCCATTGTTCAAAAATCACCACCGCTCACAGTCATGAACGGACAGGCCGTATTCCATCCTGAAAAATCCCGGATGTTTTTTTCTCCGGCACAGGCACCCATTTACCGTTGATGTAGTGGATACCGCATTCGGTTTTGGCCGTATTGCGCCAGCGGCCGGCGCGTTCGTCTTCGCCTGCGGCGACTCTTGTTGTACAGGGCTGACACCCTATGGATAGAAAACCCAGCGAGAGCAGCGGATGAGGAGGCAGATCATGTTTCCGCATGTAAGCGGTCACGTCCCCGGCTGTCCAATAGGCCAGCGGATTAACTTTGACCTGCGGTCCGTTCGGCTCAAGGATAGGCATATTGGCCCTTTTGCGGGCCTGATAGCGTTTGCGGCCCGTAATTTGCGCAGCATATTTCCGGATGAAACCGCCCAGGGGACGGACTTTACGCAGGTCACAACAGGCATCCGGATCGATTTGACCAAGGTCGCCTTTCGGGTCTTCAGCCAACATCCTGTCATGGTCGGGTGTGATATTAATCAGACCGGTCAGACCGAAGCGCTCAATCAATTCATCGCGGTAGCGCAGCGTTTCACGGAAATGTTTACCGGTATCAAGAAAAACGATTGGAATATTCCGGTCAATTTGCGAGACCATGTGGAGCATGACTGCACTGTCCGCGCCCATGGAGGCGGCCACTGCCAGATTGCTGCCGTAATCTTCAATCGCACGACGTATGGCCTGTTCCGCAGAGAGACCCAGATAAGGATCATCCGGGCCTTGTGCCCTCGCGCCCGCACAGGGACCTGACTTGCCTGTAACCGCGATCATATTTATCCTGAGTGTGGGCAAGTCGGCGCATTTGCATTGAATTCAATTTTCTTCCATACGGGATCGCGACGCGCAGTGTATACATAGGCGTGTAGTTGTAGATATAGTCCGTTTTGCAGGCGTGGAGGCCGGAATTGATCTTCCGTCAACGCCCCCGAGAGATGCTGCCCGACCTGGATGCGAAACCGTTTCACACGGCTCAGGACCATCTCACAGCCAGATTCGTCATAGCGATACATGCCGTTTATCCCCATGGAGTCTATTGCGTACCGGACCGGTCATGCGAAATTGCTCGCGGTAACTCACAGGTAATTCCGTATCCGGCTCCGTGTCAATGAAATAATCCCGGCAACCAGGCTGGCTTCCGGGTCGCGATCTTCGATAGCCTGCATTAACAACTCTCAGCTGCGGCATCTTCCTCGTGGTGGTACAACCTTTTGAAATCAGTATCAAGCCAGACATTATGACTCTGCAAAGTTCATTCGCCGTCGGGGTCTGCGTCCTTGCCTTCATGTTTGACCATACTCATGGCATGGCAACGTATTTTTCAATTATACATAGCCGCCCGGACGCCCTCCTCCCGGACCGGAGACATCCGGTCGTGTCCGGCAAAGCTTCCGGCGTGATGTCCTGTCAGAAGTGACACAGCCCTGTTCCGTCCTCACGCGGTCAAAGACATGTTGATTTCCGCCGCGGCAGAGGCCGCAGGCATGATACCGGGCATAATATCGAAGATAAATCCCGGCGGCTTTGACGGCTTCAATCCCCCGTCGGCGCGCCCGAAATCCAGTATGTCACTGCCGACCAGGCGGTCATAAATAGTCACATCGGCATTGTGCAGTTTTTGCCGCCCGGCCAGGGTCGACAATCCGGTATTACCCGGTCCGGTTCCGACGAGCGAAACATGGCCTTTTGGGGCAGTGTCTGTATCATGCAGAGCTGAAACGACTTTTTTTCAAGCGTTTCGGAGTTGAATTTGATCTGTTGTGTTAAATTCCCGCCGGACAGGATTTTCGTCCAAAAAGTTTGTGTTTTTGCAGGGACTTGGACATAGTACCTAATGTCGATGGAGAGCGTGTTTCAAGGTCCGCCCTGATCGCGCGGGCCGGTCCCGGCGATGTATCTTTCGTCCCGAACGCATCGTCAAAACCGGATTTCATCACCGGTTGTTTCCGATACCGGTTTTAACCGCGTCGTCACCGCCAATAATCAGCATGGCCCGATCCAGCGTATCAACGCTGTATGGGAATAAATCGCATTACATTTGCCTTGCTCATGTAAGCGTTCTATATATAGAACAGTTGAAGTTGACCGACATACTGAACCCTCTTTGGAATTTTAAGTTCGAAATTTATGTGAAAGACAAATATGGCCCGTCAGAAGCGCCAGCCCTGCCCCCAAACCGATGCTCTCGGCGAACAGCTGGGGCAGACGATACAATGCCTCAGAACAGCGGGCAATTTATCCCTTGGTGATTTATCCAACATGTCCGGCATCGCGAAATCCATGATTTCACAGATTGAGAACAACAAAACCAATCCGACCCTCGCAACACTTTTCCACCTTTCACAGGCTCTCGGCACCAGTGTCGGTGCTGTTCTGGCCTATACGGCCAATGACACCGCCCTGCTGCAACGACAGGGCATTCAGGATACCCCGCTTATCATGAGTGAAGACGGATTGTGCGAACTTCGTATCATCGGCTGGATCGAAGCAGTGCAATGGCTACAGATATATGACTTCCGGGCCCAACCCGGCGGCAGACTTGTCAGCTCCCCTCACCCGCCCGGCTCAGTGGAAAACCTCACGCTTCTTTCCGGCGAACTCAAAGTCTCTGTCGAGGCTGAATCCTGGACAGCCCAATCCGGTGAGACCCTGCGCTATCGCGCGGACAGACATCATGGGATCAAAAATGTCGGCGGCACGCCCGCGCATGCCACGGTGGTAAACATCTTGGCCCATAGCGTGAAGTAGATTTTTCGGTATTTTGCAATCCTGTAAAAACCTGTTTTCCGCCAAATCTTTATTTGGCTTGTGGTTTTTTTCTGGTTAGACAGCTTTGAGTCACAGGAAAAGCCGTGCGCATCATGATACCCAGACATTTATTTCTTGGCACCGCGATACCCGCGATGGCTCTAGCGCCGGGCCTGAATGCAGTCGCCCAGGTCACGATTGATACCGATACGACCGCGCCGGTGTCCACATCCACAGCGGATAACGGTAATCCTTCCGATATTGTCATAGACGCCGCGGGTTCCGTCACGATAACAACCGGAACAGCGGTGACAATCGACTCGGATAACAGTGTCACCAATAGCGGGGATATCATCACCAGCGATGCCGATGACACAATCGGGGTCAATCTGATCGGCGGCAATGCAGGCGATTTCACGAACACGGCAAATATCAGACTCGACGAAACTTTCACGCCGGACAACCAGCTTGAAGGTCCTATCGCCGAAGGGTCCGGTCGCACCGGTATTCTGATTTCCGGCACCTCCTCCTTCAAGGGCAATATCGACTTGCGATCCGGCGGTTCGGTTGCCATCGAAGGAAACGACTCGTTTGCTGTACGCCTGCTCGAAGATGCCGGTCTCCTGGGCGATTTCATGAATGAAGGCCAAATCAGTATCTCGGGAGCCAACACCGTTGCTGTAAGCCTTGATGGAAACGTCACCGGCGGTGTTACGAATAACGGTTCGATCACGACCCGTGGTGAAAACACCGCAGGCATTGTCATCAATGGTGACGTTACCGGACAATTTTCAAATGGCGGGAGAGTATCCAATTCGGGCTACCGGTTTAGCACGCGCCCAAGTGCATCAGGTATCGAACAACTCAATGAAGATGACTTTCTGCAAGCCGCATCCGCCATCGGGATACACGGGAACATCACGAACGGCATTTATCTCCGGCGGGTCATTGAGACGACAGAAAATGATGACGGTACAACCACAGAGAGAGTATCCTCCAGGAGTAATATAACGCAATTCGGTAATGCACCGGCTGTGCTGATCGGTTCTGAAGGTTCTCCCGTCACTGTTGGTGTTGTCGCGGATATTACCGACCCTGATGATGAAAATTTTGATGCTGATCTGCAATATGCCTTTATCAATGAAGGCGTTGTCACTTCCTCGGGGGTTTATGATGATGTCAATGCGACTGCGGTCAGTGTGTCAGGCACGACGCTGGAAGGTGGCCTGCGTAACAGCGGTTCCCTTTCTGCATCAACAGTGCGGAGCGGAGACAATGGCGAAGCCGATACTGCTTCCTTCACCGGCACTGCGCGCGCTATCGCATTCGGGAAAGGCGTCGTTGCCGAAGAAATAGACAATAGCGGGTTTATCACTGCGCAGGTTCGTGAAGACCGGGTTATTGTTTACGCCGATCCGGATTCACCTTTAGAGGCCCGTGACCTTGAGGCTTATGCGATCGACATTGACGCCAACGCAAATGTGCAGCGTCTCATCAACAGCGGCAGCATTTCCGCCCTGCTCAGCGGACGATCCGGACAGGCCTTCGCCATCCGTGACGGCTCCGGCACGTTAACCGGTATTGAAAATACCGGTCTTATCAACGCTTTCGGTACCAATTCGGATCCACTTGATGAAGAACTGGCAGATTTTGACCTGATTGCGATTGATCTGTCCCGTAACACTACCGGGACAACAATCACCCAGCTTGCCGCGGTCGACATGGATCCGGATGACGATAACGAACCGGCAGATCCCGCCATTGCAGGCGACGTGATTTTAGGGTCCGGGGATGATACAGTCAGCATCAGGGCCGGTAGCCTGACTGGAGCTCTGGCTTTTGGGTCAGGTGATGACAGTTTCACACTTTCGGGTGGGTCGACCTTTGAAGGTAAACTGACCAACGCGGCGGGTGGACTTGTACTGGCTGTCTCCGGCGGAAGCACGCTGACAAATACGTCTGCCGAACCGCTGAACGTCACCTCCGCCAGCTTTGACGGAGCTTCCATATTCCGCCCGACACTTGATGGTAGTACGGGGAAAGCGTCCGGAATCATGGCAACCGAAAGTGTCCTGCTCGCCGATGGTGCCAAAATCTCGCCGATCCTGCAAAACATCATCGGTTCCGATAATTCACGGTTTGTGGTTTTGCAGTCTGGCGGAGATCTGGGCATTCCGGGCGGTATTGGCAATGTCGGCGGGACCGACACGCTGTTCCTTTACGACTTTACGTATAGTTACGACGCGCAATTAAACGCTGTAGTCGTCGATCTGGATTTGCGGGATGCCGCTGCCCTCGGCCTCGACCATGTTCAAACAGCGGCCTTTGATGCAACGATTGAAGCCCTGAGGAACAATACGGATCTCGCCAATGCCCTGGTAAACATTGGGAATCAATCAGAGTTCAATAATGCCTATAGCCAGCTGCTGCCGGAATTTGCCGCTGCGGCACCTCAATTTGTATTGGCGAATGTGGACGGCGCTGTCGGGGCCGTCGGCACACATCTTGATAACACACGTCTATCCACAGCCCGTTCCGGAGGAATCTGGTTACAGGAGTTCGGGTATTTTGCTGACCGTGATCTGGCAGGGCTGTCCGAGCAATATCGCGGTTACGGCTTCGGAATTACCGGCGGGCTGGACACGGCTTTCGGCCCGTTCCACACAGTCGGATTTAATATTGGATTTGCCTCGACAGAAATCGAGGATGTGGTCGGCTTTGACGAACCCATGGATGTGACCACAATCCAGCTGGGCGGCTATATCGGCTATACAAAAGGCGCTTTGGGCATTGAGGGTTATGTCGGTGGCGGATCAAGTGATTTCGGCTCCGCCCGTCAGATCACTATCGGTACCTTTACAGACGAGGTCACGGCAAAATGGAGCGGGACACATGTCAACGCCTCCCTGCGTGCCGGTTATGACCTACCGATCAGCAAGCGGTTCTTTGCCCGCCCTGTGATTTCTGTCGATTATCTGAACCTGAAAGAGGAAGGTTATCAGGAAAGCGGGGCCACCGGTATTGCCCTGAATGTGGATGGGCGTACGTCCAGGCTCGGCGGGGCCACAGCCATGCTGAACCTTGGCAGATTTTCTGATAACGGCAAGACATGGTTTCGCCCTGTGGTACGCATTGGTTACCGAAATGAATTTATCAATAACGGCATCATCACGGATTACGGCTTTGTCGGTTTGACGGAGCGCACGCAGCTCGAAAATGAATTATTCCCGACGGATGCCATACTGGTCGGCTTCTCTATCGCGGCAGGAAGTGGATATTCCTCCATCGGGTTTGACTTCGACAGCGATATTCGCGATGGATTTATCCGTCATACAGGCCGTCTGGTTGTCCGTCTGATCTTTTAGAACGGTTCAGGCCTTGTTTTAACGCCCTGTTTACTGCAGTGAGTGAGGGTCAGTCCTCCCTTGACGACTCGTATGTTTATGGCCGCCCTGGAGAAAAAAGATCTGTTTGAAACCGATGTTCCCGTAAACAGGGGGGATGAATATTCAGCCAGGGATATCCAGGTGCTCGAAGGGCTGGAACCTATCCGTCTGCGCCCCGGTATGTATATTGGCGGGACAGATGATAGAGCCGTGCACCATCTCTTTGCCGAAGTCATCGACAACTCCATGGATGAGGCCGTAGCCGGGCACGCCTCCCGCATTGAGGTCGAACTGGAAGCCGACGGCTTTCTGTCTGTAACGGATAACGGGCGCGGCATTCCCGTCGACCCCCACCCGAAATATCCGAAAAAATCCGCACTGGAAGTCATCATGACCGAACTGCATTCCGGCGGGAAGTTTTCGGGTAAGGCCTATGAAACATCGGGCGGTCTGCACGGGGTGGGTGTATCGGTTGTCAATGCACTCTCGGACATGCTGGAGGTCGAAGTTGCACGCAATAAAAACCTCTATTCAATGAAATTTTCGCAGGGAACCCCTCTTGGCAGGCTTGAGAATATCGGCCCAATCAACAATCGCCGCGGCACGAAAGTCCGCTTCCGCCCGGACCCGGAAATTTTCGGACCCAAGGCAAAATTCAAACCCGCCAGGCTGTTTCGTATGACCCGGGCCAAAGCCTACCTTCAGCCCGGCCTGGAAATCTTCTGGAAGTGTGATCCCGGAACGGTTGAAGAACTCGACACCGTTCCGCATGAAGCCGTTTTCCAATTCCCCGGCGGCTTGTCCGATTTCCTGAAGGAAACGCTCGGGAGCAACATTACCATCACGCCGGATGTATTTGCCGGGCGTTCGAAAAAAGAAAGGGGAGATGGCCGGGTTGAATGGGCTATCGCCTGGTCGCCGCAGGGCTTTGGCGAAGCGGATAGTCTCATTCGCTCCTATTGTAACACGGTTCCCACCCCCGATGGTGGCACACATGAGCAGGGTTTACGCGCTGCGCTGACAAAGGGGCTTCGCGCCTATGCGGATATTTCCGGTATGGGACGCAAGGCAAGTGTCATTACACCGGATGATGTCATGCATTCCGTCGGTGTGCTGCTATCCGTGTTTATTTTTAATCCGGAATTTCAGGGCCAGACCAAAGACCGTCTCTTTAATACCGAAGTGGCCCGGCTTGTGGAAAACGCGGTCCGCGACCCGTTTGATCACTGGCTCGCTTCCTCACCGAAAGACGCAACCAGGCTGCTCGAATATGTTATCGGGACCGCCAATGAGCGGCTGCGACGTAAAAAGGCCCGTGATGTCAAACGTAAATCGGCCACCAAAAAACTCCGCCTGCCCGGCAAGCTCGCGGACTGTTCGCGCAAGGACCCGACCGATACAGAGCTTTTTATCGTCGAGGGCGACTCGGCAGGCGGTTCTGCCAAACAGGCCCGTAACCGGGAAACCCAGGCTGTCTTGCCCTTGCGCGGAAAAATTCTGAATGTGGAAAGTGCCTCTATGGACAAGATATCCCGCAATGCCGAGATCAACGATCTGATGATGGCCCTGGGTGCGGAGCTCGGCAAGAAATTTGACCTTGAGGATTTGCGTTATGAACATATCATCATCATGACTGACGCCGACGTGGACGGTGCGCATATTGCCGCTTTGTTGATCGCGTTTTTCTATCGCTACATGCCGGGTTTGATAGACTCGGGGCGTCTGTACATGGCCATGCCGCCACTCTACAAAATCACGCAAGAGGCCAGGACCGCTTATGCGATTGACGATGCCCACAAAGACGACATTATCGCCAATGTGATGACGGGACGCGGCAAAATCGACATCAGCCGCTTCAAGGGCCTCGGCGAAATGATGGCCAAACAGCTCAAAGACACGACCATGAACCCGGACACGCGCAAGCTGGCGCGCATCACCATTGACGACGAAAACCTGCCCACTACAGAAGCCCTTGTCGAAACGCTGATGGGCAAGCGAGCGGACTTACGCTATCGGTATATTCAGGATCATGCGCAGTTCGTCAAGACTATTGATATCTAGAAGTCAGGACACGCCTGCATGTGCGTGAACGCCCATGACATACGGGAAAAGAACCCCCATGGCAAATTGCGCCTGGTGATGATTTCATGAACGCCCCTAACTTCACTGGCGGTACGGTCTGGACGGGCGATAATCTCCCCGTCATGCGCGGGATGAACAGTGCCTGCGTGGACCTGATCTATCTTGATCCGCCGTTTAATTCCAACCGCACCTATGAGGCCCCGATAGGCTCAAAGGCGGCTGGGGCAGCGTTCAAGGACGCGTGGACTCCGGATGACGTGGACGTCCATGAGCATGGCGAGTTGGCGGATCGCAATCCCGCAGCCTGCGCCGTCATTGAGGCGGCCCGCCGAGCCTTCGGAAAAGGGATGCAGTCTTACCTGATCTTCATGGCCGTGCGCTTGACGGAAATGCACCGGGTATTGAGGGACACAGGCTCTATTTACCTGCACTGCGACCCCACTGCCAGCCACTACCTCAAGCTACTGATGGACGGGATATTCGGGCATGAGAATTTTCTGAACGAAGTCATCTGGCACTATACCGGCGGTGGCAGAAGCAAGAGATATTTCTCGCGTAAACACGATATAATCCTGCTTTATACAAAGGGAAAAACATGGACATTTAATGTTGATGCCGTCCGGGTTCCCTACAAGGACACCAGCGGGTACGCAAAATCCGGTATAGTTGCCAAATCCGGCAAGAGATATACCCCCCATCCTGACGGTACACCTGTAGATTCCGTGTGGGATATACCCATAATAAACCCTATGGCCAAGGAACGCACGGGCTATCCAACCCAGAAACCCTTGGCCTTACTGGAGAGGATTATCAAGGCTTCCAGTCATGAAAGTGATTTGGTTTTTGATCCGTTTTGCGGCTGTGCCACAACTCTTGTAGCCGCTGATCGATTGCGGCGAGAATGGGCGGGCGTGGACTTGTCGCCCCTTGCCATCAAACTGGTAGATGAACGTATTGCAAAGGATCGCGGGCTATGGGGCGGCGTTACGGCACTTACCGAACCGCCCAGGCGCACCGACCTTGGCGACCCGCCCAACTACCGAACCCATAGACACCGCCTTTATGGAGAGCAGGAAGGCATATGTACGGGCTGCGACACCCACTTTCCGTTCAGGGTTATGGAGGTCGACTACGTTCTTCCGCGTTCGAAAGGCGGGACTGATCATCCCGATAACCTGCAGTTGCTCTGCTCCGGCTGTAACCGAAGCAAGGGGGCCGCACCAGGGCCGAATGGAGGGCTGTGCAGAACCAAGCCCACACACACGGCAACGAATGAGCAGGCTATATTCCGTGACGGGGCGTCAGATATATAATAAATGTTCCCCGGTGAGTTGCTCAGCGACCGATGGGGTCGATATGACCAGATCCGCTCCTGTATTCAATCAACAGGGGTCGGACTTCTTCCAATCCGCAGGTCCAGCCCTGCCGCCCAGTTGTCCGTGTTTGTTTCTTCTTCTGGATTGAAAGCACCGATGTAGTCTACGCCTGCTTTAAGGGCCACATCCCGCGCCGTCTTCCCAGGCATGAGGACGTCAAGGGCACTGGACGCCACACGATTCTTATTAATGACAGCAGCGACAGCGGCCCCATCTGTGGTGGGATCATCACCGTTGCCTGTGTCCGTTGTCACCAACCGGTCCCCGCAGTCAAACAATACACTCCGGAATTTCGGATCATAGATTGATCAACGATGTCCTCTCTGGAGCTGAGAACAAGCGCCGTGTAGTATTTTCCCGACATTGGAGAAACCACGATCACACGCCACCCTTGGGACTGTCCTGATACCGACATTGTCCGTCGCGGTGAGCCTTACCGCAATTGTCTCGCCGGGTTTCACCCCTCTGAGGACACCTGCGCTGAAGGACACGACCGGCGGCTCCGTGTCTGCGCCCTGACTAAAGGCGACCGGGGCCAGACCGACGGCCGATGCCAGCACAAGACCGCCCTGTACGACTTGGGAAAGAATCAGTTTCACGTTCATAATCACAACAGCCTCTCCTGTGTCCAAGCCCGGCATAATTTCCAAACTCTGTCAACACCTGATCCCTAATTTAATACCAAAAAGCAAAGGCCTTTCCAGGATTTAACCAACTTCGCCATAATTTCATTAACACGGATCAGATTCTTCCAGGCCGCGAGCCTTGCCGCTCAAACCCGGAAAGCGCCCATAGATCAACCGGTCCGTAATCAGAAACCCGGCACGTTCATCGGCAAAGATCATTCAGGGCCTGAAGGATCAGGATATTGAACATCAGAACCGGATCAAACGGGGGACGACCGCCCTTGCGCCGATCCGAACGCTTCAACGCCCGGTCCAGAACCGGGCGAAATACCTCGAAATCAATGATATCATTCATCACTTCAAGGGGATCGCCCAAGTCGCTAACCCGCTCAAGACGTCTGTCCAAGTCAAGTAGGCTTCTTTGCGTCATGCAAGACAGCAAGCACACTTCACACCAAAAATCCAGGAGTTTCTGGAAGTGTCCAATCGTGCACTTTTCGCAAATTTAACCTTTCGGAATATCATCGGCACCCTCTCTTGCAACAGGTGCCAGCTTGTGTTTCAACAGCCATATGCCAGAGCCCAGAAAGACTGCGATGGCGAGAAAACCAAACATGTAAACCCGGCCCTGATTTGAGGCCAGAACCCCCTGCCCCAACAGGGCGATAATTGCAATCTTCGGTATCACACCTACCGCTGTTCCGCCCATGAAAGCAAGATACCCCATGCCGGATACCCCTGCTAGCGTATTGACCAGAACAAACGGCCCGGCCGGCACAATTCTGACACCCATACTGACCATAAAACCGTTACGCCGAATCGCCCGGGCCAGACCTTCAAGTCGTCGGCCGACATAACCTTCAACCCGTTCGGCTCCGGCCCAGCGCCCAAGCCAGAAATTCACTGTTGCAGAGACCAGCGTGGATACCCAAGAATAAATCCCGCCAAGCAACGGTCCAAAGGCAAAAACGGTTCCGGCAATCAACATCCATTGTGGTACGCCCAGAAAAGCTGCAACAATATAAGTCAGAATGACATAAAAGGGTGCCCATTGCGACTCCCGCAAGGTTCCGAACCAGGACAGGTACCGCCCGTCCTGCATATCCATGGAAGAGCGGCCAAACCACCATACCGCCAGAACGAGGGCAAAAAGCAAAACCAGGACGATCAGCGCGTATCCTCGATTTCGCTTTAGATGTGGTTTGGGGGCGGTTTCGGCTTTATTCATGTTTACGAGAGGCAAAAATATGACCCGGGTCAGGTTTTTACGACGTCACTGTCAATGGTGTATTTTGAGAGACATAATTCTCAAACATTTTTTGAGAGCTTTCATCTGAAACCATATGCCACCCGCGGCCATGTCCCTTAAACCATGTAAATTGGCGTTTGGCAAAGCGACGACTGTCCCGCTTCGCCATGGTGATCGCCTCGGCCAGCCCGATGTTGCCGTTTCGGTAGGCCAGAAGTGGTGGAACACCAACAGCTTTCATCACTGGAAGGTCCGCTGACAAATTCCGGGCTTGTAACCATGTGATTTCATCCAGGGCCCCGCATTCGATCATGGTGTCAAAACGTCGATTTATCCTGCTATACAGGACATCCCGGTCCGGCATAAGGATGGCGCCCAGCCAGGCATTTTTTGAAAAAACCGGTTTCGTGTGTGTCTGCCAGTCACTCAAAGGCTTGTCTGTTCCCAAGGCAACGGACACAATTCGCAAGAGTCGTTGCGGGTCATCCCCTAAAACTTTCCGTGTTGCTGTTGGATCAAGGTCGACGGCCATGCTCCTGAGTGCTGATATACCTTGCATTTCAAGAATCATATCCGCTTGCGCCTTGGCAGCGGGTCCCGGACTTGGGATTTGCGCGAGGCCATCTACCAAGGCCGTGAGGTACAAACCCGTTCCACCTGTTACAATCGGCATTTTTTCCCGCGCCAGACAATCGGAAATGACAGGCTCGACATCCCTTATCCACTGCCCGACCGAATATCGCACCACGCCGTCAATGTAGCCAAACAGGTGATGCGGTATGCCCCGCATGTCATCCGTCATCGGCCGGGCCGAAAGAATATGCAGGTCCCTGTATATCTGCATGGAGTCGGCGTTAAGGACCTCACCATCATGTTTTTTTGCCAGCTCCACCGCCCAGTCGGACTTGCCGCTGGCCGTCGGCCCTGCAATACAGAGGATCGGTCTCATGATCAGGGATGTCCCGTCATGTCTCATGTCATAACCCATTGCCTGACGGTTGTCCTGCCCAAACCGGACGAAGCCAGGCTTGAGGATATACTTGAACACGTTCAGGCAGGTGAGAACATTCAGGTCCTGTCAGAACACAAGGCTGTCGATGTTATTCTTGACGATCTTGAAGCACCTGACGACTTGTCGGCTTCGTTAAATCAGTTTTTTGTGCACAGAAACCTGCATGCGGATTTTTGCCTCCAATCCCTAACCTGTGCGCGAAGAAAAAGGTTGCTGATTTGCGATATGGATTCGACGCTGATTGGACAGGAATGTATTGATGAACTCGCGGATTTTGTCGGCCTTAAAGACAAGGTCAGCAAAATTACAGAACGTGCCATGGGCGGCGAAATTGATTTTGACGAGGCCCTTCGGGAGCGCGTCGGACTTTTAGAAGGCCTGCCGCTTCCAATTTTGCAGGAGTGTTTTGATACGCGTATTACCCTGAACCCGGGTGCCCGCACACTGGCACAGACTATGAAAGCTCACGGGGCCAAAACTGTCATTGTTTCCGGTGGCTTTACTTTCTTTGCCGAACAGGTTGCTGCGAAAACCGGCTTTGAAGCCGCGCAAGCCAATGTCCTGCTGGATGATGGCTCACATCTGACCGGTGCAGTCGCAGAGCCGATTTTGGGTCGGGAAGCCAAACGTAGAGCATTAAACAATTATTCCGCCGAATTTGGCGGACCCGAAAATGCCGTTGCTGTGGGGGACGGGGCCAATGATCTGACCATGATAGAGGCATCAGGAATGGGCATTGCCTATTGTGCCAGGCCCACCGTCTCTGGACAGGCGGATTGCGCAATCAATCACACTGACCTGACGACGGCCCTGTATTTCCAAGGCTATTCTGACAGGGATTTCGTTAGCTGACATACATGGAATAAAAGAGGTAATTCCCGCCTCTGTTTACGAGTATCGTTACAGGACGGTTAAATACCCCGGCCGCGTTAATGGCTTCCTCAAATTCATCCGGATTGGTGACAGGCTTGAAGGCGATTTCCTCAATAATATCCCCTTCAAGAATTTTCCCCGCTGCCTGGCTACGGGCGTCCACCTTGACGACACGCACGCCTTGAATTTCAGATCGAATTTTGAATTTGCGGCGTGTCTCTTCCGTAAGCGCCTCAATGGAAATACCCATGGCAGCCCTGTCAGCCTCACCGGGTTTATTTTTCGCGGCTTTAAGATCCTCTTTTGTGACATCCTCCTCAAGCCTCTCAATCGTGACCGGAATTTTCACGGGTTTACCCTTGCGCACAATGGTTAGTGTGACCTCGGCACCGATTTCGGACTCCGCTATGGCGCGAAACAGGACGCGCTGATTGGGTACGTCTTGATCCCCGACCTTGAGAATTAGATCACCCTTGCGAAGCCCCGCCCTGTCCGCGGGTGATCCTTTGAGAACACGCGTGATTATCGCCCCCTTCGGTTTATTGATACGATAGCTTTTGGCCAGGTTTTTATCGACTTCCTGTACGTTCACGCCAAGAGTGCCGCGCCGTGTTTCGCCATATTCGCGGAGCTGACTGATCACCGACTGCGCAAGATCGGACGGAATGGAAAAGCTGATGCCGACACTGCCGCCGGTCGGCGACAGGATAGCTGTGTTGACGCCAATAACCCGCCCGCCCATGTCAAACAGCGGACCGCCTGAATTACCGCGGTTAATGGCGACATCGGTTTGAATAAAATCATCATAGGCCCCATGATTGATTTGCCGGTTACGGGCCGACACAATTCCGGCCGTGACAGAACCGCCATAACCAAATGGATTGCCGATCGCCATCACCCAATCACCGACGCTTGCGCTATCGGAGTCTCCCCATTCGACAGAAGGCAGATCGCCCCCGGCCTCAATCTTGAGAAGTGCCAGATCTGTTGACGGGTCACGGCCCAGAATCCTGGCGTCATAAGTATCGCCATTTGGAAATACAACTTCGATAAGGTCAGAGTTCTCAATGACATGATTGTTGGTGACTATATGCCCGTCCGCATCAATAACAAACCCCGATCCAAGGGATTTTGAGATGCGCCCGCTATTGTTCCGGCGCCCAAAGAAATCGTTGAACCTCTCCAGGGGCGAGCCCTCGGGAAAGGCTGGAATGTTATCGGGAATGTCAACATTTTGAGATGTTGAAATATTGACCACAGCCGGACTGAGACGCTTGGTGAGTTCTGAAAACCCGTCCGGCACCGGTCGGGCCTGCGCCGATGCCGCAAACAACAGGAATCCGGGGAGTGCCCACAAAATCAGAAGACGTAATACAATAGCCATAGATTCCGGATTAGCGACTGTATTCATTTTTGCCAAGACACAAGCTGTTAATCTGCATAAAAATTAAGGTATTACACCGCTATGTGATCATGTTTCCAAGGCTTCTTTCTCAAAAGCTGCCTTGAAATCCGCATTGGTCTGCCCCTCTTCATTGAAAAACGGCAATCCAAGAACGGTATAATTACGCCCCTGGAAAACAGTCTCAAGTCTGGCATTGGATTTCAGTTTGCTCAAAAATTCCTGTTTCCAGTCATCATGCGGGCGCAGCCGGTCACCTTTTGGCTCAATGAATAGCTGCAGGATTGTGCTGGAATTTTGTCCCCTCTTTCTTAAAAACAGAACGAAGTCGGGCTCAAAGCCGCGCCCGGTGTCGAAATCAAACAGCTTCACCGCTTTCTCGTTCCGCAACAGGAAAAAGTCGTCATATATGCCCCGCAGTCGGGCCTCCTGATCGTGCATATGCCTGATAAAGAGCTTTTCCTGATCCGTGCCGTAGCTGTCATCATAGGCATGCCAGTCCTTGCTGCCCAGGTCGATCTGATCCAGTCCGGGCACATTGCTTTCTGCCCAGCTTCGTCCGGCCTCGCCTTCGATTCGCAGTTTCAGTGTCCTGTCGGTGAAGCGGTCCCTGATGGGATGCGGCTTGAAGTCTTTGGTGCCCACATACTCAATGCTTTCACGTTTCACGCCGCTTTCGATCTGGCGCAGGACGTATTGCGCGATGTCCAGCTTTTGCCGCGCTGTCATTTTGTCCAGGTCGTCGGGCAAGCCGCGCACATTCACCGTCACGCTGCCCAGATACGCCCCGGAGGTGATAAACTGTGATGCAGCGGCAAGTTGCGGAAAATAGCTCCGCAGATTGACGAAGTGAAAGAAATCGTTGGCGTCCATCGCGGTGCCAAGAACAGCCCTGCCAAAGTCGGTCAGCTTGAAATCACGTGATACAGGTTCCCTGTTCGGAGGCTGTGTATCCGGCTGCCCGCCACCAAAAGCGGCGGTTCTTGTCACTCGACCTGTCATAAGGTTGTCGGGATAGGTGAAGTGGCTCCCGATCCTGTAGGCGTTTAGCCCCCCCACACCGTCGCGCGGATTCTTCACCTGATCGTTTACCCAGACGTATTCACTTTTGTAAAGAGTCGTTTGCCTGAAGCTGTCCTTGAGCCGCAATCGAACCGTCCGGGCCGTCTCATCCAGCATCCCGGTTTCGCACAAAGCATTGCGGATGTCGTTGATGTACCTGGGGTTGTGGGAACAATGATAATGCAGTTCCTCCAGGACGCGCAGGGGGGCGTCCACGGCACCGTCATATTTGCGCTTTTCCCGGGCCGCCCCAGGCTGATCCGGGGCCGTGAACGGGAAATACCGCGCCCCGCGCCCGATCAACTGCGCCTCGGCAATCGTGGTTTTGCCTACCCTGTTGTCCTTGCCGTCACGGGTGTCATAAAGCCGCACAATGTCGAACAGGTTAAGCACGTCCCAGCCTTCGTTCAGCTTATTGACGGCAAAAATAACCCGTATCCCGTTGTCGCGCTCCTCCAGGGCATTGAGTTCTATCTGTCTGTTTTCCAAATCCTCCGGGTTGTTGACGTTCACCACCTTCCCGGGCGCGAAATCGCCCTGTAGTTCACGGGCGAAATCCGCGCTGCTCATAGCCCGTTCACCCATGATAAAGTTGAAGGCCCGCGACAGGGTTGCATCACCATCAGAGGCTGCCCTGAGCGCGTCAAGCACCTGGCCGGACAATCCTGCCACCATTTCGGTGAAGGCCGCTTCGTTGTCAGCGCTTTCCCTGATTGTCCTGGATTTCATCAGGATCACCGGCTTGCAATGCAGCCCATGCTTCCCGGCCATCTTGCGACGGTACTGGCTGAGCACCATCGCTTGCATCATCCGTTCCGCCGGGGGTAAATCCGCCTGCCGCAATTCGATGTCCTTGGAATAGCCGTCTTCGCGGAATTGCCGCAGAGGGTAGTCGTACAAAATCCTGTTGTGATACTTCGCCCGGATCTCTTTGTGCCCCAAATCTGCGGTCGCGGTAAACTCCAGGAGCATGTTCTCTGGATGTTGCCGGAATATCTTTGATGCTGTGCCTTCCCAACTGGCCTTGTCCTCAGCCTCACCCTTGGTCAACCTGTTCCGGGTTTCGGCGTTCAGGTGGTGCGCTTCGTCCGATATCATCACCACCTTGTAGTCGCGGAAGTCCTCAATGGTGACGGAGTTCTCTTTCGGGGCCTGCATCCGCGTGTGCAGTCCCTGAATGGTGGTGAAGTGGATGTTGATCGCATCCCCGCTCACTGCATCGAAGGTGTCCACCGCACGGATGTCTACCGGCTTGTTGTCAATGCGCACGGCAGGCGCGAACAGGTGCTTGGTGGAAGCCGGGTTGAGAAAATTTTCTCTGGTCTTTTCGATGATCTGGGCGGAGTTCACGAAGAACAGGAAATTACGATAGCCGCGCCGGTAGAGGTCAAGAATCAGGGCCGCCATCAGCACCGTCTTGCCACTGCCTGTGGCCATGTGGAACAGCAGATGCGGGGCTTTCGGGCGGCTCTCATACCTGTCGATGTAGAACAGCCAGCGTTCCAGCGCGGTGCGCTGGTAGGGGCGCAGGGTGATCCTGGGCGCCAGATTGCCGGTAATGTCGTCAGGGATGTCTGTCTTGAGTGTCCCAAATTTGGCTAGGGTGTCGAATTCCTGGGCAAGGTTCTGGGTCATCGCTCAATCCCGTAGAAGGAGCGGGTCGCGGCAGCATCTTCGTCTGTGATATCGAAATCCGTATCGCCAAGGGAACCGAGATTGACATAAAAGTGGTTGGCATCAAGGCAGTCCATCAACACGCGCCTGGCATCGTCGAGCGGAAGCGCGGCGAAGGCGTCGGCATCAAAGGCGCTCAGGTCCACGTCATAGCGCAGATAACCGGTGGCCAGCATGTCGGCACGGACAGTTTGCAGCGCAAAGATGTCCCGGGCCGCTTTGATGCGGTCGGCAAAAGCGGAATTGGAGGCCGCAAGCTCGGCATAGACAAAGGATCCGCCGCCCTGCCAGCCTATATCACTTGATACGCCACTCTGATCACCTGCAAGCACATTCGTAAAGCGTTGCATCGACAGATCGGCTACGTAGTCCAGCTGCTCCACACAAATCCATTGTCTAAGGAGTTTGTGTGCTACTGCGGCCGTTGTTCCACTACCAGAGAAAAAATCCAAAACAACATCACCCTCAAAGGTGCTTAGTCTAATGAGCCTTTCAATAAGGCGTTCCGGCTTCTTACCATTGGGAAAGTCAACCCCTCCCTCCTTGCCGACGCCGCCTGCTGTTTTGATGTCTTGCCAAAAATCACCAACTGTTGAGTGGAGGTAGTCATCAGCAAACAAAATCCTGATGCGTGGATCGCGGGCGTTTCGGTCAAAATCCGTCTTAAACAGGTAAAGCATTTTATTTTTCGTGATAAGAGATGCAATGTCTTGATTAGGTATGGCATTAAGTTGGTTGACGTATTCCCTTACGCTGCCCGCTCCTACTGCCTGAACTATTCGCCAAGCATTCTTAAACTTCCAATTTTCTTGATCATTGGCTTCGACACCCTCTCGTTTCAAAAAACAGTTAAGCGAAACCAAGCGAGCGTTTGAAAGGGTTTTGTCAGCTTTTTGCGTATGTTCCTCGTTTGCACCCCCAGCATCCATTAGTGACTTTAATTCACTTCGATCATCCTGCGTGAAGTTAAGCAAAATGCTCTTGTACTCATTGTTCCAAGCAGGCGATCTCACCTTCTGAACCTCAGCAATCTGAAAATCGGGTTTACGAAAAAGTAATATGTACTCCTTCAGCTTTGGTAATCTTTTGTTGACGTGTGCCATTTTCACGCCGGTGGCCTCACTCATCTTGACTGCAATGCAGTTCAAAAAAGCGCAGGGGAACAGCTCGTCGCAAATAACCTTAAGGTATGCTTGTTCATTGTCATCACATTGTATCGCCAGAAGGCCATCGCGACTTAGCATTTGCCAGGCAACATGAAGTCGGTTGCGCATGAATGTAAGCCATGAAGAATGACTAAACCGATCATTGTAGCGAAAGCTATCGTTGCCAGTATTGTATGGCGGGTCAATATAGATCAGCTTCACCTTCCCCGCATAGCGCACTTTCAGCGAATGCAGTGCCAGCAGGTTGTTGCCTTTGATCAGCAGGTTGTCGTTCTCTGACACCTGTCTGACGGGCTTGGGTTGACCCTCTGCCACCGCCTCCGCGTCCCAGCGTTCCCAGCCGGTCAGCACCTTGGGTTCAAACAGCCGCGTGATGTCATCCGGGGCCAGGGTCGTATTCCAGAACACTTCGTCCCGGCCCCGGTCTTCCTTCGTCATGGCGCCTTCCAGAACGCAGTCCCTGTAGGGCCAGGCCAGCACCACGTCCCGCGACTGGCTCAGGTAATCGCCGCGCCTGTCCGTCAGGCCGATGCGGTTTTTGAAGGCGGTGTAGCTGTCGGGCAGGAAGGCTTTGTTAGATACAAAATCCTGAAACTTCACCTTGTCAAAAACCTGTGTGCCCGCAACCTCGGTAAAGAAATGCGCCTTGAGCGTGTCGGACTGCATCAAAATTTCCAACAGGCGCGGATCCATGTTCAGGGCCGCCTCAACCACTGCATTTTTGAGGATCGCGCCGTCCGAAATAAACGCCTGTTCGGCTTGAAGAACCTCCGTCAGGTCATCAAGAAGGTTCTGCATCCGACCGGTGCTTTCCGTGTCATAATATATTTCCTGATGTGAATCTGTGACACAATATGGAGTCATGCGAAGCTGCTTCGGGCTATAATTCCCTAACTTAATCCGGACGCCCGTACACCCCACACAATCAGCACCACTCCGACGGCCACAGAGAACAGACCGGATATGTGAATGGCTCTCTCGCCCTGGCTGAAAATGGTTTCATACATGTGCTTCATCTGCGTCGGAAATATAGCCCAGGCGGCGCCCTCAATGGCAAAGGCGCCTCCCGCTGCGATCAAAACAACAGCCCAGAATGACACTTTGTATGCCTACTGACGCAGCCCGTTCCGGTCATCAAGATAAGCCAGGAAGTCACTGTCTGGTGACAGGACATATGTTGTGCCGGTGCCAAGCCCTTTGTTGTAGGCCTGCATGGACCGGTAAAATGAGAAAAACTCCGGGTCGCGCTCATAGGCTTCGGCGTAAATTGCATTTCGCTCCTTGTCCCCTTCACCGCGAATGATCTCGGCTTTCTGCTGGGCTTCCGCCCTGATGACTGTTGCGGTCTTCTCGGCTGTGGCGCGAATTTCACGTGCGCGCTCTTCACCTTCGGCCCTGATGCGGGACGCTTCCTGTTCACGCTGTGTCACCATACGCCGAAAGACCCGTTCAGCATTTTCCGGCGGCAGGTCGGCACGTTTGATGCGCACATCAATGATTTCAACGCCAAGCCTTTTGTCCTCAGCGACCTTGTTGGAGGTCGTCTGAATTTCCGTCATCAGCTCTGCACGACGCCCTGCAATAATCTCCGGCGTGTCCACCCGGCCCAAAACATCGCGAAGCGTTGAATCCATGACGGACTGAAGCTGAAATTCCGCACCGGCCCGGGTGGTCAGAGCCTCATAAAAGCGGATTGGGTCCTGAATACGGTAGCGCACAAAAGCATCAACAACCAGACGTTCCTGGTCAGCCGCCAGCAACTCGACGGGCTTCAGGTCAACTTCAAGATTACGGCGGTCCAGCATGACAACATTTTCATAGGGCAGTTTGAACTTGAGCCCCGCATCAGCCTTCTCGCCCCAGGTGTTCTCGACACGTTTGGCCTGCCCGAATTCGAAAACGATCGCCTGTTCCCACTGCTTGACAGTAAAGGTACAAAAGAAAAAGGTCAGCAGGGCCAAGCCCGAAATCACGATAACAAAGGGTATTGAGCGTTTCATAATATACTTTCCCTACTGTGGCGGCGGCGTTGTTGTCGCGCGCGGAGCGGACTGCAGTTTGTCGAGCGGCAAATAAGGCACGACACCGGACCCCACACCCTTATCAAGGATAACTTTTTCGGCCGGACCGTAAATCTCTTCAATGGTTTCCAGATACATGCGCTGTCGAGTCACCCGGGGTGCCGCCCGATATTCCTGCAGGACAAGTTTGAAGCGCTCAGCCTCACCGGTCGCCTCGGCAATTACACGGCCCCTGTAGGCTTCGGCATCCTGCACAATCTGTGCGGCCTCACCGCGGGCCCTCGGTACGACATCGTTTTGATAAGCCGTAGCCCGGTTTACGGTCGTCTCCGCATCCTGTGCCGCGTTCACAACGTCGCGGAAAGCATCAATGACTTCCCCCTCCGGTGGATCCGCCTTCTGGAGCTGCACTTCGACGATTTCGACTCCGGCTTCGTATTCGTCCAGGGTTCTTTGCATCAGGTCACGAACACCAATCGTGATATTCAGGCGTTCCGTAGTGATAATTTTTTCAAGCTCGTTTTTACCGACAACCTCGCGCATGGCGCTTTCCGCCACAGCCCGGACGGCGGTGGGTGTTTCCTCCACATTAAATATGAATTTATTCAGATCGTTAATCCGCCACAACACCGTAAAGTCAATATCAACGATATTTTCATCACCGGTCAGCATCAGACTCTGCGCGGTTGTCCCGCCAATATCCTCTTTCTGCACCACCTCCGTTTCACGGATGATTTTGGTTTCAACAGGTGCCGGGAGCTTGAATTTCAGACCCGGTGTCTCAGTGCGTGCATATTCCCCGAAGCGAAGTACAACCGCCCGTTCGGTCTGATCAACCGTGTAAACCATGGATACCAACGCCACCGCCGCACCGACGAGCAGGAAAGTCCCGAATGGGCCAAACTTGCCGAAAGGCAGCTGCGGCCCTTCACCGCCGCCGCCACCGCGTGGCCCGCGGTCACCCAGACGGGTCTTGAAATCCTGTATAACATTTTCGAGATCAGGTGACGTCTCTTCGGCCTTGGGTTTGGCGCGATCCGGACGTCCTCTTGTGCCCCAGGGCGATTTATTACCTGAGCTGTTCTGGGGTTTTTTACCGCCGGAGCGCCCGCCCCACGGGCTCTTGTTGTCTGACATACGAACTCCGCAGATGAAACCTGCCCATATGTGGAGACTTGAACAGATCTAATCAAGTGCCAAGGCGTGAAAAGCACCGGAATTGAAACAGTTTTATCCGTCGGAAGCCGCCTTCCGTTCGTAAATCAAGATGGAAAGGGCATGATCGTCCCTGGGGGCTTTTATTTTTTCGCCTGTGTCAACCCGGGTCCAGATATCCCCGTCAATGGGGGGAAAAACCACATCACCTTCGACCTCGGCATCCACATCCGTTACATACAGTCTTTCGGAACGGGGCATCATGGCGGCGTACAGACTGGCGCCGCCGATAATCATGATCTCGTCAACACCGATCTCCCTGGCAATCTCGAAAGCCCGGTCCAGCATCTGCGACAGGTCATGAAAGACTTCGGCTCCATCACATCTGTAATTTTTCTGTCGCGTTAAAACCAGATTGGTGCGTCCCGGTAAAGGAGAAGGCAGGCTCTCCCAGGTCACACGCCCCATCAAGACGGGCTTGCCGAGTGTCGTTTTTTTGAAAAATCCCAGATCCGAGGACAACCGCCGCCACGGCAAACCGCCGTTTCGTCCGATGATTCCATTTCCGGCCTGCGCGACAATCATGGAGATTTTCGGATAAATCGTCATAGATAGGGCATTACATTGCCGAAACTGTCATGTACAGTTGCTTCATGAGTGCCCACTCCGACAAACCCAAAACCAGGACCAGCCTGCGTTATGTGAAATATACGCTGATTTACGTTGCGCTGATCCCCTTTATCAACTGGTCTTTTACATGGGCGCCCATGCTGGATGTCCTGCCCGGGTGGGCCTTTAATCCTGTCACGATTGTCACGGGTCTCGTGCTGGTCGCACGTGATTTTGCGCAACGGGAAATCGGTCATGAGGTCCTGATTGCCATGGGGATTGCCCTGGCATTGACGACCCTGACTTCGGGGGCAGAGCTGGCGCTGGCCAGCGGATTGGCGTTTGCCATTTCCGAGATTGTCGACTGGGCGCTGTTTACATTTGCCAAATTTCGTTTCTCCAGCCGCGTGTTGCTGTCATCTGCCCTTGCCGCCCCGATTGACACGACCGTTTTTCTCTACGGGGCCGAGTTTATGTTTATCCGCGACAATCAGCTGACCCTGCCCAATGTGACAATGTCCATCATCGGGAAAATGGCCGGCGCCCTGGTAATCTGGTGGTTGATCCGGCAGCGGGAGCAGGCCGGCAAAATTGAGGCCTACGAAACTGTAGCCTCATCCTGATTTTTCTTCTCCAGCGCCATGACAGACAGGATCGAGACCTCATAGAGCAGGTATATGGCACTGCCGAGGACGATCTGCGTGATCGGGTCGGGCGGTGTGACAAAGGCCGCGAAGGCGGCAATGCCCACGACGGCGTAGCGCCGCCCTTTTTTCAGGGCCCGCGCAGTAATAATCCCGGCACGCCCCAGAAGGCTGAGAATGACCGGCAGTTGAAATGACAGACCAAAGGCAATAAACAGGGTCATGGCAAGGCCGAGATAGTCGCTGACGCGCGGCAGGAGCTCAATCTGGCTTGAGGCTGAAATGCCGAGCCCGAATCTCAACACGTAGGGGAAAACATAGTAGAACACCAGCGCGGCCCCGCCTGTAAACAGGAGCGGCGAAATGATCAAATAGGGCAGAAAGGCCCGGCGTTCATTCCTGTAGAGCCCCGGTGCAACAAAGCGGTAAAGCTGATAGGCGATAAACGGAAAGGCCACGACAATTCCGCCGAAAATCGCCAGTTTCACATTGACGAAAAAGGGCTCCAGAACCTGCGTCGCGATCAATGCGTTGGCGATTTGGGACTGCGCATCGGCATTGCCGGCGTTAAATACGCCGACGGCCTGCCTGTAGGGATTGAGCAGAAAGCCGAGTATGGCGGGTAAAAACGGAATACAGATCACACAGCCCAGAGCAAGCGCCAACAGCGATTTTATCAAACGCGCCCGCAGCTCAACCAAATGCTCTATCAGCGGCGCACGGCTGGCCTCAACCTCGTCCTGTGTTTCGCTCTCGATAGCCTTGACATTATCAGCCATCCTTCGACCCTGATGTCTTTGGGTCTTTTAGATGTGTGCCGTCACGCAGCTCCCTGTCCAGGCTGCGCATATCCTCTTCAAACGCCTTGTCCGGAAGATCGGACAGCTTGCCCACACTTTTTAATTCCTGAATATCGTGACGAAGCTCCGCTATTTCCTCTTCTGCGGCCATATCATCAAAAGCGCTCCTGAACTCTTGTGCCATGGAGCGGATCCGCGCCATGAAATTGCTTATACCGCGCATGAGTTTGGGGAGGTCTCTCGGCCCTACGACAATGATAGCCAGCAAAGCCAGCACCATCATTTCCGCAAATCCGATCTGGGGGATCATGAAGGTTTACCTGGTACAAGACCTGTAATCAGGATTTTTTATCCTTGTTCGGGGATACATCTATGGCTTCGTCGGCAGGGTCTTTTTTATCGACATCACTTTCCTTGAGCCCCTTGCGAAAAGATGTAATGCCCTTGGCCATATCCCCCATAATGGATGAGATACGCCCGCGCCCGCCAAACAGCAGCAGCGCCAGAACCAGTACGACCAAAATTTGCCAGGGGCTGGGAAACATAATCCTATCCTTCGTCCGGCACCGATTAGCATACCCCGGAGTGACGGGCAAGCCTGTATTTGATCGCGCATTCCGGACGTCGCCGACATACCTCTGCCCTGGATTTCCGCGAACACACAGGCCACAGGCATCATACCCGTATTTTGTTTAATGTCAGGGGTATTTTGCAGCACCTGCACACCCCACTGGAAGGATCGCCGAAATTACGGCAGAGAATGGAATAAATGACGCACAGCAGGCGCACATTCCGTTACGTTTCGCCGCCGGGAAATGTCCAATCGGTGCAAGGCTTCACTAACAGTACTCTTTTTATGTCATGATTTCAATTACTTGCCCATGCTCTTGCCATTAGTGAAAAAGATGTTACACTAAGCAACATGCTGACAGTGTCCCGCGAAGATATTGAGCGTCGCGTTCGATTAGATAATCCCTGGTGGGACGCCGGTGCGCCACCGAGTCCGGAACACGGCTACGGACGCAGAGTGTACTTTGATCCGTTCTCCAGACTCGCATTAGACATGACACTGAGGCGGGCCACTGTTCTTCTGGGGCCGCGTCGCGTCGGAAAAACCGTCATGGCCAAGCAGCTTGTGTACGAGGCCATTCGTACCGGGCACGCACCGACAGATATTCTGTATGTTAGCATTGATACGCCGGTATATGCCGGAATTTCTCTGGAGAAATTTCTTGAATTTCTACCTCAAGGGGAAACCGGCCGCGCACTGGTTATCTTCGATGAGATCCAGTACCTCAGGAACTGGGAAACCCATCTCAAGGACCTGGTGGACACTTACCCGTCAATAAAATTCGTGGCAACAGGCTCGGCGGCGGCGGCCTTGAAGGTCAAGTCCCTCGAAAGCGGCGCCGGTCGATTTACGGATTTTGTTCTACCTCCGCTTACATTCCATGAGTTTCTTGATTTTACAGGGCGGGATGAAGAGCTGGTGGAAGAATACACTGAAGGAGAATTCAGGTGCCGCAACATTGACGAGCTAAATGCCGAGTTTGTCAATTATCTGAATTATGGCGGGTACCCGGAAGTTGCTCTAAGTGACTCCGTCAGGAGTGACGCGGGGAGGTTCATCAAGAGTGACATTATCGACAAGGTCCTGCTCAGGGACCTGCCCAGCCTGTACGGCATCAGTAATATCCAGGAACTGAACAGGCTCTTTTCGATGCTTGCCTATAATACAGGTGGCGAAGTCGACCTGCAGGGCATCTCCCAAATATCCGGTCTGTCCAAGCCATCAATACAAAAATACCTGACTTACCTTGAAAGTGCGTTTCTGATTATCAGGGTTCAGACCGTCAATGATACCTGCAGAACTTTGGCAAGACAGAGAAACTTCAAGGTATATCTGAACAATCCGTCAATGCGATCCGCTCTCTTTTCTCCGGTCACAAACGACGATTCAAACCGGATCGGGCATTTGTGTGAAGCGGCGATATTTTCCCAGTGGCAGCACTCCACGGACTTTTCCAACCTTCGTTATGCCCGGTGGAAGGACGGCGAGGTGGACATGGTCTATCTGGAACCTTCAATACAAAGGCCATACTGGGCTATAGAGATCAAGTGGTCTGATCGCATAAAAACCGATCACAGATCAGTGACAGATAAAATGCGTCATCTTCTACAAAAAAATAACAGCATTGAAGCCCTGATGGTGACCACGAAGTCCGTTGACGGTGAAATTGATATTGAAGGCCTGACCCTAAAGTATCAGCCAAGCGCGATGCACTGCTACACAGTCGGCCGCAACGTGACCAGGCGCAAGGTGCGTGACATGGTATCAGTAGTCCCGCGGAAAGCTCACTGAACAATCGGGCGGGCCGGGACAAATTCCGCGGGAGGCCGCACGCGCCGCGAGGTGGATTGCGCACCTATGCCTGATCCTTGTCCATGAAGTCCTCGAAAAAGTCCGGGACCTCTTCATCTTCCAGCGGCTCTTCATCCGCGGATAAGTCATCAATCATGTTCGGGGACGGCATTTCAAAGTCATCGGGCAGGCGCGGGTCGAGTAGTCCTGCGGCTTTCAAATCGGCCTGTCCCGGTAAATCCGTGATGTTTTCGATGTTGAAATGTGACAGAAAATCATCCGTCGTTCCGTATGTGACGGGCCGTCCCGGCGGTATTCCGTCACCCCGCTGCCCGCAGTGATTCTGTCTGGAAAA
>JACOMS010000018.1 GCA_014324115.1 Hyphomonadaceae bacterium | reverse complement strand
ACGGTCGTTCACTTATTATTCGACATGGGCGATACAGCAGGAATTGAAGCAATACGAACATACAGGGACAGTATTTGGAGCCATCAACAAGAAGCAATTGGGAGCCCTGAGTGTTCTGGAGCCGACGCCGGAGTTCGTCGCACTCTTTGAGGACCGGATCGCGCCTCTTGATGAACGCATCAGAAATAATGTTGCCGAGTCCCGCACCCTTGCCGCCATCCGCGACCTGCTGTTGCCCAAACTCATGTCCGGCGAAATCCGCCTGCGCGAGGCCGAAAAAACAGCGGAGTCCGGGACCTGATATTTCATATCTGTTCCATCCCGGATGAATTACACAGACCCTCGCCGATCGGCGTTTTTTATGGCACGGTCTGTTATGATTGAGGCGAACCACAGGAGACAAACATGCTGATCGATCTTCATAGCCGGGCAACGACGACACCAAAGGCGCGGGCGGGTGGCTGAACGGTTGAAAACACCGGTCTTGAAAACCGGCATAGGTGTAAGCCTGTCGATGTTCGAATCCCTCCCCACTCGCCGGTTTCCTGTTTTAGCTATTGGCTACGTCCCGCGCCGGTTTTCCCGGATCTTGATTTTGGCATATTGATTAGGTGTCCCACCTGATCCTCAAGTATCCGCGATTTGACTTCTTCCACAGCGCCTTTGGCGAGATCGTTCAACTGAAATGGACCATATGACACGCGAATAAGGCGGTTTACCTCCAAGCCCAGCGCTTTCATCGCCCGGCGCACTTCACGGTTCTTACCTTCACGCATGCTGACAGAAATCCAGGCGTTGTTGCCCTGCCGACGTTCTAGCCTGGCTTCAATGGATCCTGTCCGGATGCCGTTAACACTGATGCCATTTTGCAGGCCGTCAAGATCATGTTGCGTGACACGACCGTATGCGCGAGCGCGATACCGACGTATCCAGCCGGTCGCCGGAAGTTCGAGTGCCCGAGCCAGATCACCATCATTGGTCAGGAGCAGCAGACCCTCCGAAGTCATATCCAGACGCCCAACGGAAATCACACGGGGCAGAGTTTTTGGAAGTTTCTCGAAAACAGTCGTTCGACCTTCCGGATCTTTGTGGCTTGTCAATAGCCCGGCAGGTTTGTGGTAGCGCCAGAGACGCGGTGTAAATTCGGCTGCTACCGGAAGCCCGTCAAACAGAACTTTGTCAATCGGCTTTACGTTGAACGCCGGACTTGTGAGAATTTTTCCATTGACGGTAACACGGCCAGTTTCGACCAAGCGCTCGCTTGCACGGCGGGAGGCTATACCTGCCCGGGCCAGAAATTTGGCAATCCGTTGAGTGTCATCAGCCATATGGCAGATGCGCCTGTTCGGACCCGCAATAGCAAGCCATGGGAGGGGGGCGCTACTTCCCGGAGCGGCGCAGGAAAGACGGGATTTCAATTTCCTCATCAATGTCCTTGCCGAACAAGTCACCCGTATCCTGCACGCGGGCGCGCGACGGTGCGGTGGAGACAGGGATAACCTTTTTCCGGCCAAAGAAACCGAATGGGCGTTTGACAACGGTCTGCGTGCGTGGCTCCGGATCTGTTTTTGACTGATGCTTGGTCTGGATACGCTCTTGGGTCCCGGGTGTACGTATTTCCACTTCCGGTGCGGGTGGAAAGGATGGCGTAAAGCGGGGATCCGACTCCAACTCATCCATGTAGGTCGGCTCCTTACACGGTTCGGGCCCGGAAACAGGCGGGGCTTCAACCCCGGTCTCAGTTCTGCCCGGCGCCTCGAAAGCCGACGCAACACGGTGTTGCAGATCAATAGCCGGGCTTGCCCTATCCGGGACATAAGCCGACGACGCGACGGCTTCAACACCTGTCGCAACCACGGAGACGCGGACAATCCCGTCGAGATCACCATCCAACGAAGACCCGACGATAATATTGGCTTCCTGATCTACCTGACCACGGATAAGACTGGCGGCTTCGTCGACCTCGTACAAGGTCAGGTC
The DNA here is from genome assembly GCA_014324115.1 of Hyphomonadaceae bacterium. Lineage (GTDB taxonomy): Bacteria > Pseudomonadota > Alphaproteobacteria > Caulobacterales > Maricaulaceae > JACOMS01. The sequence continues at coordinate 25,628 of JACOMS010000018.1, read as the reverse complement.
CTTGCCGCCGGTGATGTTGATCAATACACCGCTTGCGCCCCTTAGGGAAACGTCGTCAAGCAGTGGATTTTTGATGGCGCTCTCTGCAGCATCAATTGCGCGACGCTCCCCTTTTGCCTCGCCCGTGCCCATCATGGCTTTGCCCATTTCATCCATAATTGTTTTGACATCAGCAAAATCGAGATTGATCAGCCCTGGTACAACCATCAAATCCGTCACACTGCGCACACCCGAATGGAGTACTTCATCGGCAAGGGAAAAGGCTTCTGACATGGTTGTTTGCTCATTTGCAACCCGGAACAGATTCTGGTTCGGAATTGTGATGAGCGTATCGACAGCATTAAACAACGTGTTGATGCCGGTTTCCGCGATAGCCATGCGGCGCGAACCTTCGAAATCAAACGGCTTGGTCACGATAGCCACGGTCAGTATTCCACGCTCGCGCGCCGCACGAGCGATGACGGGTGCCGCACCCGTCCCTGTCCCGCCGCCCATACCTGCTGCAATAAACAGCATATGTGCGCCTTCGAGATGCTCAAGGATTTCAGTCATCGAATCTTCAGCCGACTGCTCGCCGACTTCGGGTTTCATACCGGCACCGAGACCTTGTGTGATGCTGCTACCCATCTGAATGCTACGGTCCGCTTTGGAAAAGGCCAATGCCTGAGCATCGGTGTTCGCAACGACAAACTCGACACCGTTCAACCCGGCCCCAATCATATTATTAACAGCATTGCCTCCAGCGCCGCCGACACCCATAACGATGATACGGGGTTTCAGCTCGACGGACTTCGGGAGAGACAAATTGAGGCTCATGACGTGCACCTGTTTGCGATTGTGACTTTCAAGCCGTTAATGTACTGGGCGGAATGGGTTAAACAGGTCTTAATTAACTCAAATTTTCATCAGAAATTGTCACATATCCAGCGCCAGACTCGTCCAACTCCGCCACCGCTGTAACGTTTTTGCAGATAACACCGTCCGGATAGGTCAGGCATGCCCCTTACAACCTCAAACTGATTATTGTGATGCCGACCCTTCAAAAGTCCCGCCGCGACGGCAAAATCCGGGCCGCTGAGCACGTCATCCAAACCCAAAATACCATGAGGCTGACCAAGTCTAACGCGTTTATTAAACACACACTCCGCCACTTCGCGCACACCATTCAGACGCGAAGCTCCACCGGTCAGTACGATAGGACTGCCGATATAATTCTCAAGCCTGCGCGCCTGCATGCGGTCACAGAGAATTTCGAAAGTTTCCTCAATACGCGAACGGATAATTCGCGTCAGCGACGAACGCGGCTCATGACGGAGCGAGTCTTGCGCCCCCATAGGTGGACAGGGGATTTGCACCCGATCGTCGTCCGCTCCCTGTAGCGCGGAACCATATATCAACTTGATGCGTTCCGCCGCCTCAATCGGTGTAACAAGACCGCGGGCCACGTCCTGTGTTACAGTCTGACCACCCACACCGACCGTGTCCACACAGCAAAACGTATCATCCCGGAATACCGCCAGGCTTGTGGAGCCACCGCCCATTTCAATGACTGTAGCACCGATATCCCGTTCGTCATTCGTCAGAACGCCCAAGCCGGACGCGTAAGGCGAAGCCGTTACAGACTTGATCTGCAGGTGAGACCGCTCGACGCAACGGGCAAGATTTCGCAAAGGTCCTATGTCCGAGATCACGAAGTGCATATTCACGCCAAGTCTTGAGCCGTGCATGCCGACAGGACGGTTAATATAGTCTTCGCCGTCCACGCTCCAGTTAATCGGTATCGCGTGCAAAATAGCATAGTCCGGCTGCGCCAATTCAGCGAGGGAGGAATTCATTACCCGGCGCAGGTCCCTGTCTGCAATCTCCCCCCTGGCGAATTCGGTTTGTACTTTCAGGTGGTTGGAGCGAAGAGAGCGTGTCGAGACATTGACATCGACGGTGTGTATGGCCATGCCTGCACCGCGTTCTGCCTTTTCCACCGCCTTGCGCACAGCATTTTCGGCCAAATCCATATCAACAATCACACCGGACCTGATGCCGGTCGCGCATGATATACCGTGTGCAGCCAGGCGGATGCCGAAATCAGGGTCTTCCTCACCGATGAGACACGTGACTTTGCTGCTGCCAATATCCAGAACGGCGAATGTGTTTTGTCTTTTTGTGTCCCGGAGCCGCATGATTTACACGGGTGGTTGTCTGAGAGCGGATTTGGCGGGCAGAATGGTGACCCGGTCAGGCAGACGCAAATCAATTTCTGCAATGTTCCGATCAAGAATACGGGTTTGAACCTGCAAGCGCATCAATTCGTTCAGGGCGCTATCCGGGCTGGTTTGTGGCAGCTTTATGCGCAGCTTCCGCCCATCAATCAGAATGTCCCACCGCCCCGACGGGTACTGTACAGCGACATCCATGCGGGATATCAAAGCGGGGTGTTTTGCCACTATCGCATACATTCCGGCATAATCAGGCGCAGCCGTCTCACCGACAACCAGTGTATAATCCCTGTATTCGCCGAAATCAGTCACATCGGCCATGACCCGACCCTCAGCGTCGACGAGCTTGATTAGCCCGCCATTTTGCCACAGCGCGTACGGCTCACGCTCAACAATCTGCACAACTATCCGGTTTGGCCAGAGACGGCGTACAACAGCGTGATCGACCCAACCGATGGACTCGATGCGTTTTTGCGCAGATTTGAGGTCTGTCTCAAACATGTGATCGCCAACGGCCACACCAAGTGCCCTGCGTACATCGGTTTCACGCAGACGGCCCTCACCGGTTACATCAATATGCTCGACAACAAAGCCAATAGCCGCGAGGCGCTCACGAGCAAATTCGTTCATGACCTTCTGTGCATTCGGGAGAAATCCGCCTAACCACAAAGCACAGAAAACGATGGTGATGGCAATGAAAACAATCCATATCCAGAAGCGCCAGAGGCTTTTTTTGGAATATCCGGTCGCGCGAATCTGCGCGGCAGCCCAGTTCCGTGCGCCCCGAAAACCCGGATTTAGGGGATTCGCTCTCTTAATGCCTCCATTCGCGGCCATGTTGCATCCTCAACCATCCATCGGCATAATTGCCGGAAAGACATACCGACATGGGCAGCCTGTTCAGGCACCAGAGATGTCGGTGTCATACCGGGTTGAGTATTGACCTCAAGCATTACCAATTTGTTTACGACGTCTGTTAAACGATAGTTTGTATCATTAAATCTGAAATCGGCGCGAGTGATCCCGCTACAGCCCAAAGCGTAATGGGCCTTGAGCGCCCAATCGAAACAGAGTGCTGTCGCTTCATCGGGTATATCGGCGGGCAAAATATGCTCCGAGGCACCGTCGGCATATTTTGCCTCGTAGTCATACCAATCGCTATTCGGCAAAATTTCCGTCACGGCAAGCGCCCGACCATCCATAACAGATACAGTCAGCTCCCGACCGGGAATATATTTTTCAACAACGACAGTTTCGCCCATCGCATCATCTTTTTGAATTTCGACAGGTGGTGCATCGGTCCCTTCTTCGACAATATAAACACCGATACTGGACCCCTGCCCGTTTGGCTTGGCGACATAGGGCGGTTTCATGGGGTGGGTGTGTTGCAATTCGGATCGTTTTATCAGAATGCCGTCGGGCACATGAATCCCGGCATCCCGTAACACAGCCTTGGCACGGTGCTTGTCCATGGCCAGCCTTGAGGCCGTCACCCCGCTATGGGTGTAAGGTTTTCCGTAAAGTTCCAGAATGCCCTGGACTTTGCCGTTTTCTCCCCATTCACCGTGGAGAGCATTGACAATAACGTCGGGATTGGCGGCGTGCAGTTGTTCCCAAAGATTGATATTCGCGTCGATTTCCGTGACGGCAAACCCCTCGGAGCGCAGAGCCTTGGCTATCTCAAGACCCGATACAAGCGACACCTCTCGCTCAGCCGACAATCCCCCTTTAAGAACGGCAACACGTATGATCATCCCTTCACCCCTGCACGTCTTGTCTCATTGATTCGCCAGGCGTTTCCGGATCCACCGCAGTCACATCCCCGGTATTGATCATGAAATTACAGTATCTTTTCTCATCTGTGCACCACTAACCGCGAAGCCAATCCACGCACAGCCACGTGCGGGACGCGAGCGGGATGTTGGCAGAAAGTTTGCCACACGCCTGCGGGACGTTGTTTATCAGACTCACGCTACGGCCAGGGCCTCTGCCAGCCCTGCTGCCCAGAACGTAATATCACCGGCACCAAGACAGATGATCAGGTCACCGGGTTCGAGTCCCGGCTTGAGGGTGTTAACCAGTGTCTGTTTGGTGATTGATACGACGTGCCTATGTCCATGTGAAATTAAGCCTTGGGTCAGATCTGATCCCGAAACCCCATCTATCGGCGACTCGCCAGCGGCGTAAACATCAGCCACATAGACTTTATCGGCATCATTGAAACAGGTACAAAAGTCTTCGAACAAATACGCAAGCCGCGAATATCTGTGGGGCTGAACGACAGCATGAACCCTACCTTCTGAAACCTGTCTGGCAGCCTGCAATACGGCCCTTATCTCGACCGGGTGATGTCCGTAGTCGTCAATGATCTTGACGCCGTTCCAATCACCGACATGGGTGAAGCGACGCCTGACACCGCCGAAACCGTTGAGTCCACTACGAACATCGTCTTCGGACAGGCCAAGTTGGCGCGATACGGCGATTGCCGACAAAACATTCTGCACATTATGGCGTCCGGCCATGGGCAGGAAAAGGCCGTCCCAGCGACCTTCGATGCGACCAACTGTACGGAAAATCACGTCAAATCGCGACCCATCCGGCTCAAGCCCGACATTTTCGGCACGGACATCCGCCTGCGGGTTGAATCCATAAGTGATGACGCGCCGGTCGCTGATGCGGCTCACCAAAGCCTGCACCTCCGGATGATCAATACAGAGCACGCCAAAACCGTAAAACGGTAAATTTTCAACAAAAGTATCAAAGGCAGCACGCAATCTGTCAAACCCGCCATAATGTTTCATGTGTTCCGGGTCGATATTGGTAACGATGGCAACGGTCGGGAACAGCTTGAGGAATGAGCCGTCAGACTCGTCCGCCTCAACCACCATCCAGTCACCACCGCCGAGTTTGGCATTGGAGCCGTAAGCATTGATAATGCCACCGTTTATGACCGTCGGGTCCAGATTGCCCCCTTCCAGAAGCGCTGCAATCATGGTCGTGGTCGTCGTTTTCCCATGAGTCCCGGCCACACCAATCGCCCATTTCAGCCGCATTAGCTCGGCCAGCATTTCCGCGCGGCGTACAACGGGAATAGAACACCGCCGCGCTTCGGCCAGCTCAACATTGTCAGGCCTGATGGCGGACGACATGACAATCGCTCCGGCTCCGTGAACCTGTTCGGCTCTTTGGCCCATATGAATTCTGGCGCCCAGATCACGCAGACGCGTGATGCTGGAATTTTCACGCAGATCAGAACCCTGCACATCATAGCCAAGATTGAGCAATACTTCGGCAATTCCGCTCATTCCGATGCCCCCTATCCCCACAAAGTGGATGGGGCCTGTATCGAACGGCACTTTGGTCGCCATTCTGGCGACACTGTCAACTTCTATCATATTGTGCCCTTCGAACATGTTATCCCGGGTTGAGACGTACAGTCCGGCTTACCTGTTCAGCCAATTGGGAGGCCGCATCGGGACGGGCAGCTGTCCTCGCCGCCAAGGCTGCGCGTTCGAGCCAGTTTGAATCATTCAAACGCTTCATGAGGATAGTCTTGACCCTGTCAGGCGTAAACTCGGACTCCGGTGTAATATCGGCGGCACCAAGGCGTTTCAAGACCTTTGCATTTTCAGTCTGATGGTCATCCATGGCAGTAGCCAACGGCACAAGCTGTGACGGCTTTCCCATTAACGCAATCTCCGACACGCTGGAGGCACCGGCGCGACCGATGACGTAATGCGCTTTGGCCAAATGTGTCTCTACGTCAGAGAAGAAGGGTTCACAGAGGGCGAAAACGCCGACATCAGCATAGGTTTGTCTTGCCCTGTCGAGGCTGTCTTCGCGGGTTTGTTGCACGACATGCAAACGCTCTCGCATATCTTCGGGGAGTAAGGCCACCGCTTCCGGGACCGTTTCACTCATGAGGCGCGCACCGAGACTGCCTCCGACAATGAACAGATTAATTGTATCTTTTGGTGCAGTATAAGTATCCGGCGCGGCCTCTATAATCCGGGCGCGCAAGGGATTACCCGTTACAACGTGATTGACACCTTCGGGGCATTTTTCGAGGTCAGCAAAGCCTGAGGCCACCACTTTGGCTTTTCCGGCAAACAGTCTGTTAACACGACCCAGCACGGCGTTTTGTTCGTGGATAATTGTCGGCAAACCCCGAACCTGTGCAACCCGCATAGGGGGAAAAACCGGATAGCCGCCAAATCCAACAACGATATGGGGATTCCAGTCTTTGATAAATACTTTGGCCGTTTTTATGCCCCGGCCGAGTTTTATCGCGCCTGCTACAGCCTGAATCGGGCGGCGGGGTGTCATTGAGGCAGCTTCGACTTCGATAATGGGGTCAGCGGGAATGCGATCTGCATACTTTCTGCCGCGCGCGTCTGTCATCATGGCTATATTCCAGCCTTGGCATTTGAGATTTTCAGCCAGCGCCTGCGCGGGGAACATATGCCCGCCTGTCCCACCTGCCGTCAAGAGCAATCTGCTCATCAGTCGCCGTATCCATAGGCACCGGGATGACGGCGGGTGAAAGCCAGAATAAGACCGACAGCCAGACAGAGTGCCACCAAAGACGATCCGCCATAGGAAATGAACGGCAAAGTCATACCCTTCGGTGGGGCCATGTTGAGGTTCACATAGACGTTGATAATCGTCTGCATGCCAATCATCGTCGCCAGTCCCGCCACGGCAAGTTGTGAGAAATAGTCATTTAACTTGAGCGCATTCCTGAAACTGTGAACGACAATTACGGTCAGCAAAAACAAAAGACAAACAGAAATCAGAAAGCCGAATTCTTCGACAGTTACCGCAAAAATAAAATCTGTATGCCCGTCCGGCAAACTATATTTCACCGCACCTTCACCCGGACCGCGCCCGAACAAGGCACCATTGCTGATGGCTTCAAGCGCCTTTACGGTCTGGTAATGTTCCTGCCCGCTATCGCCCATGAAGTGGTTCACGCGCACCTTTACGTGTGGTAACATCACATAGGCCAGTGCGGCTCCGACCAGGGTTGTACACATCATGAACAGCATCCAGCTGATAGATAAGCCCGCAAAGAAAAACACGGCGACAAAGCAAAGAGTCAGGAGGAAGGACTGGCCAAAGTCAGGCTGCAAAATGAACAGGCTCAGCAGAACAAGATAAAAGCCAAAAATGATTAGAACCGCTGGCACGCCGGGGTCGCGGAGACGGACGGAAAACATCCACGCCGCCAGCACGATGAAGGCTGGTTTGGCAAATTCGGAAGGCTGTAGACTAAATCCACCCAGACGTATCCAGCGTTGTGCGCCTTTGACTTCATGACCGATAACCATGACAGCTAAAAGCGCAACTATTGTTCCGAGCAGGGTCAAAACCCCGATTCGCCTGGCATTTTTTGGTGAGAAAAAGGACAGTCCTATGGCGCCGGTCAATCCTATCGCCGCAAAGAAACTGTGTCGGTAAAGGTAATGGAACGGATCGTCAATGCGCATACGTGCGCTCGCCGCCGGAGACGCCGCCATGGACAGGACGATGCCTGCCCCGATCAAGCATATTAGAAGCGCCAGTGTGACGCGGTCGACACTCCGCCACCATTCCGCGAGGGGTGAGCGGTTCGTCCGGGATGTCGATATTCCGGCAACATGCATCATGCAACAGCAGCACGGGCTCTGTGTTTGGCCTTTTCGCGTTCAAACATGTCCAGAAGACCCCGTACCTGACTCCGGAATTTGTCACCGCGAACCTCGTAACTTCTGAACTGGTCGAAACTTGCACAGGCCGGGGAAAGCAGAACAACCGGGTTTTTGCGACTCCTGCTCAGCGCATCGCGGGTGGCGCACAGCACAGCCATGTCCAGCGTACCGGAAATCTTGTACTCGACTTTTGCACTTTTGAGCGTCTCGCGGAAATCCGGAGCCGCCTCGCCAATGAGATAGGCTTTGGCCACTCTCGGAAACATACTTCTGAGCGATTCGAGGCCGCCCTCTTTTGCCTGACCGCCCACAATCCAGTGGATATTATCATAGGCCGAAAGCGCCTGCAGCGTCGCGTTGGCATTGGTGGCTTTGCTGTCATTGACAAACTTTACAGGGCCGATTGAACCGACATGTTCCATGCGGTGAACGAGACCGGGAAAACCAAGAATGGCTTTGCCGATGTCTTCGGGATTTATACCCAGTGAAGCCACAGCAGCATAGGCCGCCGCCGCATTTTGCCAGTTATGTGCACCGTCCAGGGCTCTGGCTTTGCTCAAGTCTGCGACTTCACGCATTTTCGAGCCTGTGGTACAATACAGCTTGCCTTTAATAACACAGACACCACGCCCCAGGGACTTACGCCCTGAAATAGGAATAATCGTACGACCGTTTGCAGCTTTTAGTTCCGAGCAGATGCGTTTGCCGACAGGCTGATCCACGCCGATAACAACTGTGTCTTTCCTGGTCTGGTTCAGGAAAATACGACGCTTGGCCTGTTCATAACCCGCCATGTCGCCGTGACGATCAAGATGGTCGGGCGTCAGATTCAGAAATACAGCTGCATTGGCGTGCAGATTTTCTGTTCGCTCCAGTTGATAGGAAGACAGTTCCAACACATAATGTGAACCGCGGTGAATATAATCCAGATCGAGTACGCCGCGTCCTATATTGCCACCCATTTGCACGTCTTTGCCGCATTCACGCAGGATATGCGTGATAAGCGCTGTGGTTGTAGATTTACCATTCGTACCCGTCACCGCGATAATTTTCGGGCGTTGTTCCTCCGCGCGGGACATGACTTCGCGGGCAAAGATTTCAATATCACAGATGATCGGCACATTGTTGACCCCGGCCAAGGCGATTACCTGATGCGGCTCGGGCAGTTTGTGAGGAATGCCCGGTGAAAGCACCAAGGCATCTATTGTGCGCCAGTTTTCCTTTTTGAAATCGAAAACCGGAATGCCTTTGCGTGAGGCTATCTCGCGTGCCTCGGGATTATCATCCCATGCCAGTACCTCCGCTCCGCCTGCCTTCAATGAGAGCGCTGCCGTTATCCCCGTGCGACCCAATCCGAATACAGCGACCTTTTTATCCCTGAATGTTTCAGCTTTGATCATAATGTTACCGCAGTTTGAGAGTGGAAAGACCGATCAGCGCCAACACAATGGCGATGATCCAGAAACGAATGACAATGGTTGGCTCTTGCCAACCAAGCTTTTCGAAGTGATGGTGAATGGGCGCCATGCGGAAGGCCCGCTTGCCTGTTAGCCTGAAAGAGATGACCTGTACGATGACGGAAACAGCTTCGAGCACAAACAGACCACCGATTATGGCCAACACAATTTCGTGCTTGATAGCTACCGCCGCGCTGCCTAGCGCGCCGCCAAGGGCCAGCGCACCCGTATCACCCATAAAAACCATGGCGGGCGGGGCGTTATACCAGAGAAAGCCGAGCCCGGCACCGACAATCGCACCCAGGAAAATAGTGACTTCGGCACCACCGCGTATAAACGGTATGCCCAAATATTCACTGAAGTTGTAATTACCGACAAGATAGGCGATAAAAGCCAAGCTCATACAGGCAATTATGACAGGCACAATCGCCAGACCGTCGAGGCCGTCAGTAAGGTTGACTGCGTTGGACGCGGCGACAATCACAAGACAGCCGAACGGAATGTAGAAAAGACCTAGATTTATCCACGTATTCTTGAGAAGCGGTATCGCCAGTCCGGTCGCGAAGGTTTCAGGTTCCGGCGCAAAAGAAAGCATCAGGACATAACACGCCCCTGCTGCAATGCTGAATTCGAGGATAAGTTTCAGCCTGCCGTTAAGCCCGCGCGGATTTTGCCGCAGGACTTTGAGGTAGTCGTCACAAAAACCGATCAGGCCAAAGCTGACAGTCACAAGAAACACGGTCCAGAGAAAAGGGCTGCGTAAATTCCCCCAAAGAAGCGTTGAGATAATTACGGGGACTAGAATAAGCAGACCACCCATGGTCGGCGTTCCGGCCTTTTTGACAATATGACTTTCCGGACCGTCTTCGCGTATCGGCTGGCCCCTGCCCTGCTTTATGCGCAACAGGTCGATGAGGCGCGGCCCGAGAATGAAGGCGATGAACATGGCCGTCATCAGCGCCCCACCCGTCCGAAAAGTGATATAATTAAACAGATTAAAGGGCTGGAACTGATCCGTCAGCCGGGCGAGCCATTCATAAAACATGAGACGCCCCCTCGTTCATGTTCCCGATTTTTTCGACAAGTCGCCCCAGACCTGTCGCATTTGATCCCTTGACAAGAACAGTATCCCCATCCTGTATTTCCTCGCGCAAGGCGTCCAGCGCAATTTCCCAATCCCGCGCCCATGCTCCACGCACCTCTTGCGGAAGTACACCTTTGAGGGCCCGCATGCATTCACCAATGAAGATGACGCGGGATACACCGGTGTCTCGAAGCGGCTCGGCGAGAGCGGCATGAAAATCCAATTCGTCTTTACCGAGTTCAAACATGTCGCCCAGTACAGCGATCATGCGCTGTGCAGCCCGGCCCGACAGTGCTGAAATGGCGGCCCGCATGGATTCGGGATTAGCGTTATAGCTTTCATCAATCAGTGTAATGACCTTGCCATCTATCCGGGCCTCAATGACATTGCCCCGACCCGGCAAGGCCTGGAAACAGGCCAGTGCCTTGACAGTATCCTGCGGATCAATACCTGCGGCCTTTGCAGCGGCCACAGCACAGGCCCCGTTGGCAATCCAGTGCGCCCCGTCTATGGGCAGGGTCATGGAATGGATTTTGCCGTCAATCACAAGGCAGGAATTGACCTTTCCAGCCTCGACTTTCGGGCGGATAATCCGGACATCTGCATTGGCACATTCACCGAATGTCAGGATATTTGCACCACGGGACTCGGCGCGGTTTTTCAGAAAATCGAAGTGAGCATCGTCAGCATTCAGAATTGCAACACCGCCCTCTTCCAATCCATCGAAAATCTCCGATTTGGCAGCAGCGATACAGTCCAGGTTTTCGAAATGCGCCAAATGGGCCGGGGCGATTTTGGTTATGATGGCGATGTGGGGTTGGACGAGTTTGGACAATTCCGTCAATTCACCCGCATGATTCATGCCCAGTTCGAAGACACCATATTCGGTTTGTTGCGGCATGGACGCCAGCGTCAGCGGCGCGCCCCAGTGATTGTTGAAGGACTTTTGTGATTTGTGAGTTGGGCCAATGCGGGAACATATGGCGGCCAACACTTCTTTCAGGCTCGTCTTGCCTACGCTACCCGTCACAGCGATGCGCCTGGCAGCACATCTGTCTCGCCCGGCGACAGCCAGATCGTTCAAGGTCTGCACGGAATCCCTGACAATCAAGGCGGGTGCTATTTCCTCAATATGTTCAGATATGACGGCCCCTGCGCCCGCGGCCCTCGCCTGCGGGATGAAATCATGGCCGTCACGCCGGTGTTTCAAGGGTATGAACAAATCACCCCGCTCCAGCGAGCGCGTATCGATAGACAGGCCGTTGACTATCCAGTCCCCGCGTGATTCACCGCCCGTTGCTCCGGCCGCCTCTTCAGATGTCCAGAGCACGTCAGACATGAACCGATTCCCTTAGCGCAATCCTGACCTGCTCAACGTCGGAAAACGGAATGATTCGATCACCGACAATCTGCCCCCGTTCGTGGCCCTTACCCGCAATGACGAGCCAATCTTTGGTTTTCAGCATGGCAATTCCGGCGCGAATGGCCTCGGCCCGATCACCGATCTCGTCGGCGTCAGGGCAACCTTCCATTACGGCGGCACGGATCGCAGCCGGGTCTTCGCTACGTGGGTTATCGTCTGTCACGATGACATGGTCGGCCAACCTGGCTGCCATTATCCCCATTTTGGCGCGCTTATCCGGATCGCGATCACCACCACAACCGAACACAATAACAAGCCTGCCCATTGCGTGCGGACGTACGGAATGCAGCAATTTGCCAATGCCGTCTTCCGTATGAGCGAAGTCCACGAATATGGGGGCTCCGTCTTTCGTTTTGCCTGCCTCTTCGAGACGCCCGGCAACCCCTGTAAGTTGTTCCAAAGCTGCCAATCCTGTCTCAAGATCGACACCTGTCACCTGCGCCAAACCCAGCGCCCCCACGACATTGAGTACCTGATATTCACCCACCAACGGCAGGGTCACTTTGAATCGCTTGCCTTCAACCACCAAATCCATTGTCTGGCCGGCGGCCCCGGGCATGACCTCATTGATGCGGATATGCTCGCCACACCATCCGATACACATGACTTGTTGGCCGCGCGCCTTGCATATTCCGGCGAGACGCCGCCCGTATTCGTCATTTACATTGATAACCACGGGCGCCTTTGCAGGGATTAGTTCTGTGAACAACCGGGCTTTGGCGTTGAAATAATCCTCCATATTCAGGTGGTAGTCAAAATGATCCCGCGTGAGGTTGGAAAACCCCGCGGCTGTGACCTTGACCGCATCCATGCGATGCTGTTTGAGACCATGGCTCGAGGCCTCCATGGCAGCATGGGTGACGCCCTGTTTCGCAAGCATTGAGAGCGTTTTATGCAAAGCAACCGCATCCGGCGTCGTATGGTCCAGGGGCCGGTACCCGCTTGGTGAGCGGACACCCAACGTGCCCAAACAGGCAGCCTGCTTTCCCGCACAGGCCCATATCTGGCGCAGAAATTCGACCGTTGAGCTTTTACCGTTTGTCCCGGTCACGGCGACAAGTGTTTCAGGTTGCCCGGCACAAAGGCGCGATGCCAATTCACTATAAAAACGCCTCGGATTTCGATGCGTAACAAAGGGCACGGACATATGAGGCTGACTCTCGGCCAGGAGAATGGCGGAGGCGCCGTTTTCTATGGCTGATGCAATAAATTTACGCCCATCCGTGACTTCCCCCGGCATGGCTGCAAACATGTGGCCTGCCCGGACAGCCCGGCTGTCACAGGTCATGCCGGTAATCTCGACATCTTCACCCACAAACGCATGGGGTTTAACGAATTCGGAAAGCATCACCGCAGCGCCTCTTGTGTCGAAAACGGGCTAAGCCGGTCGGCGTCGGTATTCCGCTTCACGCCCAGTATGGGCGCTATGCGTGCAATGATGTCCCCGGCTGTCGGCGCAGCATTCCATCCGGCGGTCGCACGCGGATGACCTTCAGCGCGATTGGGCTCATCATAGGTGACAAAGACAATAAATTCAGGGTCGCTATAGGGGTAAGCGGCTACGAAAGATGTGACCAGGCGTGTCTCGTCATAACCGCCTATGCCGGGCTTGTCCGCCGTGCCTGTTTTACCCATTACGTCATAGCCAGGCACGGCGGCGCTGCGTCCCGTGCCATCGGTCACCACATAGCGCATCAGGTCACGTATGGTTGCCGATGTCCCGGACGAGACCACACGGCGCGTTTCGGGAGTGTTCAAACCGTCGCGTTTGAGAATTGTCGGTTTCACATAAACGCCATCATTCAAAATCGCGCCCAAGGCCACCGCCAAGGCCAGAGGTGTGACTGAAATCCCATGACCGTAGGATGTTGTGGCGGTCGTTAAATCCTGCCACTCGGATTGCACTTGGGGCCCGGCGCTTTCACCCAATTCGTAGGGCACACGAGACAGCAGACCCAAATCCCTGAAAAACACCTGCTGCGTGTCACCGCCTGCCCGCAAGGCCATCAGCGCCGTTCCGCGATTGGAGCTTTCTCGCATAATACCCGGCATACTGAGCGGCTCGGAGCTGTATGTGTCATCACTGATAGATTTATCTCTGATTGTAAGCGGTTTTTGTACCGGAAACGTCTCATCGAGATCAGTTATACCCGCCTCCAACACCATGGCCATGGTGATGGGCTTGAAGACAGAGCCGAGCTCATAGGTCGACATTGCGGCATGATTGCGAGGCGGTTGTAACGATTTTGCAGTGGGAACATTTGGATCAAACCCGGGCAGTGATGACATGGCCAGAATCTCGCCGGTTTTTATATTGAGCACAATCCCGGCACCGGTCCTGGCACTGAATTTTTCAAGCCCCGCCTGCAATTCCTCACGCAGAACATTCTGCACCCGCATATCCATGGATAGTGCAAGCGGTGGAGTGTTTTCGGGCGATATTTCGGCATCAAATGCCTTCTCGGCCCCGGCAATGCCCACCATATCCACATCAGAATAGCCGATCAGATGCGCCGCCACTTCGCCGCGAGGATAGAAGCGCCTTGGCTCGGTTTTGAACGTCAAACCAGGTTCGCCCGTGAGGAATATGCGCTCTTTTTCAACGGGTGTCAGGCCACGTTTGATGAGTACTTCATCCGCGTTCCGGCTCAGGCGGGATTTGAGCATATCCAATGATAAGGATGGAAACACTTCATGCAGGACGGTAGCTGTTTCGTTCGCGTTCCAAACAAACTTCGGCCTCGCGTAAAGCACATAGGTGTTTAATGTTGTTGCCAGGACTTCACCGTTTCGGTCGGTAATGTCGGCACGATATTTCGACGAACTGACCCCGCCCCGCTCCGCATTTACCCCATTATTCGCAAGCGACACCTCCGCGAGTCGAAACACGCCGAGTGACATGGCAATGAGGAAAATAACCAACCCGATACGGATGCGGATACGCCCCTCGCGCACACTCGCCTGCTCAACATCCTCGACATATATGTAACGGGTGTGCACGTGAGAGGTCATCGCGCCTCGCTTTCGAGCGCACCCTCGCGCAGACTGAACGTGGCGGCGATATCAACTTCCGTAAGGGTCTGCTCAACAGAAATCGGTATAACGTCAAGTTTATCGCGCGCTATTTTGCCCAGACGTTCCGGGTTTTCCAAAAGGGCAATTTCGGCTAGCAGCAAGTCGATCTTGATCTGCTCCGCTTCCAGAGACTGCATCAGCGAGCGCACCTCGGCGCGGGCACCCTGCACATTGATTTTGATCCCGTAAAGCCCGAACGCCAACGCAACAGCGACAAGGAACAGAACGAACGCGCCGAAATGATTTGTGGGTCTTTCCGTATGCCTCATGCCGCCCACCCGTAATTTTGCAGACGGGGAAATTTGCGCAGAGGACTATACTCATCCGCTATCGGTTCGGCATTTGTGCGAAGCGCCCACCGCAGCCTGGCTGAGCGGGAACGGGCATTTTTCGTGACTTCCTTTTCAGAAGGTTTGAGCACAGAACGGCGCGTCACCTCGAAACTGGGCTGCACAGGTGGTTTTTTAGCTACGGGCGTATAGCGCGAGCCACTCTGACCGCCCCCGCAACGCTGACGCATAAAGGTTTTTACAATCCGGTCCTCAAGGGAATGGAATGTCACCGCGATCAGGCGTCCGCCGGGTTTCAGGATACGTTCCGCGGCGCATAGACCCTCATAAAGCTCTCCGAGTTCGTCATTGATAAAAATTCTCAACGCCTGGAATACGCGCGTCGCTGGATGGATACGCCCTTTGCGACCCAGACCCCGCTCAAGTAAATCAGCCAGACCGTCGGTTGTTGCTATCGCATTTTCTTCCCGTGCACGAACAACCAGCCGGGCCGCGCGACGGGCATGTTTCTCTTCACCGTAGACCCTGAAGACATGCTCCAGTTCTGCCTGCGGTAATTCGGCCACAGCTTCCGCCGCAGTTGCACCGGACTGACTCATGCGCATATCAAGCGGGCCGGATTTCTGAAACGAAAAACCGCGTTCGCCCTGATCGATCTGCGTGGAGGATACGCCAATATCAAGGGCGACAGCATCCACTTGACCTATACCCAACTCATCCATTTTGGAAAACGATGTCTGGATAAGACGGAAGCGTTCGCCGTATTTTTCGGACAAAACAGCCGCCTGCGTCCTGACTGTCGGGTCGCGATCAAGGGCAACGACCGAACATTCGGTTGCCTCCAGAAAGGCCTGCGTATAGCCACCGTTTCCGAAAGTGCCGTCAACATAGATTTCCCCTGCCCTGGGTGAGAGGGTATCCAGAACCTCGGGCAGCATAACGGGATAATGGGCCACTATGCGCCTGCCTTTTCCAGAGAAACAAGCCGGTTCCGATATTCCCTTGCCTTGGCGCGGACCTCGGCACGCTTGGCCTCATGATCCTGTGTATTCCAGATTTCGAACTTTTCACCCAACCCGACAAAGGTCGCGCTACCGCTCAGATTGGCATATTCGGCAAGGTCTTTAGGGAGAGTCACACGTCCGCCACTGTCGAATGACAGTCGCCGACTCTCGGCAAAAATGGCCCGTTGCAGATTGTCCCGGGCCTCATCATAATAATCCATGGTCTTGAGCGAGCGGGCATAATCCTCAATCAACGCGATGCCGCCGCCTTCTAGGTATGGACCGTCAAAACTCGGCCAGACGATAATACCATCAAAATTACCGTCTCCCACAACTGCGCGAAAATCCGAGGGAACAGAAACACGCCCTTTGGCATCCAGATTGTTCGTCGTCGTTGACAGAAACATGGTCTCCCCTCGCGATCCGGAAAAGATCGTTGTGTGGATGGGATAATATGGGTTTTTATGGGATACAATGCCAATTTATGTCTAAATTTAAGTATAGTCATGAGTTTTCCACACTTTGCACAAGTACGAAAAACAAACATTCTGATTTCACCTGCTGATCTTTGTTATTTTGGCAAGTCACTCTAGACTAATGGTCATGAAACCGTTCGACTTGGACATTCTTCTGGATTGTTACCGTCGCGGTGTTTTCCCAATGGCCGAAAGCCGCTGTGATTCCACGATTTTCCTCGTCGATCCGGACAGACGCGGCGTTATCCCCCTTGATGGCCTGCATGTATCGCGGTCACTTCGCAAATTTATGAGGCGTATGCCCTTCACCATCACATTTGACAGGTGCTTTGAAGATGTGGTCACCGAATGCGCCCGGCCCACCCCGGACCGTCAGGATACCTGGATCAATTCCGGCATATTGTTTCTGTATTCCGACTTACACCGGACCGGCAGTGCCCATTCCGTCGAAGTCTGGTTAAATGACCGTCTCATCGGCGGACTTTACGGCGTCTCTATCGGGGCTGCCTTTTTTGGCGAAAGCATGTTCTCACGCCAAACCAATGCTTCCAAAGTGGCTTTGGTAAAACTGGTCGAGCGACTGAACGCGGGCGGATACAGACTGCTCGATACACAATTTGTCACAGATCATCTCAAGACTCTCGGGGCCGTCGAAATAAGCCGGGCAGAGTATCACAAACTGTTGAAAGAGGCTCTGGCAAATGAAGCGAGGTTTTACCCTAATTCTTGATGCAGTCGAGCACCCAGACATCGTAAACCGGATGGTCAAGCGCCGAAACAGCAGGTTTGGACGCAAGCATCCAACCGGAGAACAGCCTGGTTCGACCGTCAATGAGCCGTGGTTCGGCCAGCACCGCGTCAGCCTCAATATCAGCTTCGGATTTAGGTTCGAAAATTTGCAGGAAAGCGTAGGCTTCGGGGATTTCTTCCGGGGGCTTCTTCTCGCAGTGCTTTACGTCCACGCTTAGCGAGCCATAGTCAAGTGTATTTCCGACCGGAACGGTGAAATCCTGTGTCGTCGCCGTGACCCTGTCGAGGGTACGCAGGATCACGGCGTCGCCAACAATATTATCCGCCGACGCGGGCGTCACCACAGACAATGACAATCCCAGAATAACGGTGAGGCGCATCTAACCCTCCGGGCTCCAGGCTTCATAATCGCCGGTGACCCTGTCCCGCTCACCGCCCCGGTCCAGACTACCCTTGGGTTTGTAGGCGTAAACGGTTCCCGTCAGATTGGGATGATGCTCTTTTTCCCAGTCATGTGTCCTGAAAGGTTTTTTGGTCGGCGGCTCATCAAATGTGTAATGGAGCCAACCATGCCATTCTGACGGCACAAGGGAGGCGTCGGCATAGCCTTTATACACGACCCAGCGGCGTTGGCGACCCTCATAACCCTTATCGCCTTTTTCCTGGTAATAGATATTACCGCAGGCATCCTCACCGATTTTCTCGCCGCGTTTCCAAATATCGAACAACGTGCCGAGGGTGGCTCCATTCCACCAGCTAAATATCCGTTTGATAAAGGTGAACATAATTCAGTCCCGTCTGGACGTAACTTATGCCGCGTTTCGGTGGAAACGTAAAGCGATATATGACGCGGGACCGTGGCGGAGTCTGAAACCGGCGACCACCTGATATAGCTTGGATCTGTGGAATAGTCAATTGCCAAAAACGCCTCGCCGGGCATTCTGTGCACCCTGAGATGAGATCAATACCCAGATTGCAAACGCCTTTTTGTCAACATTCGCAGCTGATCGTAAGCTGGTGATACTTAACTGGGCCAACCGGCACCAGATCTGGGCGTCTTCCTTTTCGAATCTTGTGCTCGGATCGTAGTCGGCTATGTGGCGGGCTTCCTGAAGCTGTGGGAAGTTTTCTGCAAATTTTTGGATGCAACCAGGAAAGTTCACTTTTTTAGCCTGTGCACAAGCCTTCCGACAGACGCCATGGCCGAGGCCGCGGTAAACTTCAACCCATGCCTTGTTGGGCCTTTGACCCGGCGTCTTCCCAACAAGCACGTCCGCGCATGTCCGCGCAAGCGCATGAAATGCAGCATAATAGGAAGAGCTGGTCGAACGTCTTATCTCGGACTGTGTTGGTCTCTTGGTGGTGGACAGCCGTTTCGCGACGGCAAGATGACCATCGGCCAGTCTGGCGTCAGGCATATAAACCCGAACGAAACTGCGGAGTGATGATTGGGAAAAAGCCGGACCAGTCATTCCCTAACGCCTCGCGCACTCTACTCGTCAATCCGAAGTAGTCTTCGGCCAAGGCTTCGGGGGATTTGTTCGTTTTGATCAACAAATCCATGCAAATTCTTTGCTCTTCCTGATCGACTTCGATAGAGTTCACCTTGATGTCAGATGCGGACGGCAGATTGAACCTGGAGCGAATGACCTCCAGAATTCTGTCAACCACATCTTCGTCCAGACTGGTCGGTGCAATCATCATCACCTTCTCTCCCACTGGTAACGCTGTGTCGGGTCAGCGTCTACAGATCTGCATACACAGTCTCCCATGGTCCGCCATACATTATGTATGAGTACAATGTCGTTACTACGTCGGATTCAAGGCGGACACAAGGTAAAGGTGGCCCGGCCATGATCAAAAACAGTTGACAAGACGTGAAGCAACCACCGCCCGCCGGACGCGACCCAAGAGGGTCAACAACTGCAACGGGATGTGACGATCCGGCGCACTTTCACGCCTCTCAGACCGGAAAGACGCCGCCCGGGAAGAATCCGCCTGACAAACATGGACCGCTTGTCCGGCACTTTCCGGATAGTATCAGCCTCGGGGGCGTTGAAACCGGCTTTAATGCAATCCGCGGTCCCGACAACATCCCTCTTCAGGCATTTTTACAGCTCCGCCTCCCAACATTCAGGTGACGTCAAAACGATCTGCGTTCATAACCTTTGTCCAGGCAGCCACGAAGTCACAAACAAATTTTTCTTCGTTGTCATCCTGGGCATATACCTCTGCGTAAGCCCGCAGGATAGAATTGGACCCGAAGACAAGGTCACATCGGGTGGCGGTCCACTTCGTCTCACCGCTCTCGCGATCAACAATGTTGTAGACACCTTCGCCGTCCTCCACAGGCAACCATTGATTGGCCATGTCTGTCAGATTCACAAAGAAATCATGTGTCAGCTGGCCCGGGCGATCTGTAAACACACCATGCCTTGTGCCGCCATGGTTCGTGTCAAGCGCACGCATGCCGCCGACAAGAACCGTCATTTCCGGTGCCGTCAAGCCAAGGAGCTGTGTGTGATCAAGCATGACCTCTTCGGGTTCGACGGCGTATTTGTCCTGGGTGTAATTGCGGTAGCCGTCAACGAGCGGTTCAAGATACTCAAAGCTCTCGGCGTCCGTCATTTCATCTGTTGCATCACCGCGACCCGGAAGGAACGGCACATCAATGTCGTGCCCGGCAGCCCTGGCGGCCTGTTCAATACCGACATTGCCGGCCAGGACGATGACATCCGCCAAACTCGCACCTGCCTCTTCAGCAATGGGCCCGAGGACACCAAGAACCTTCATCAGGCGATCCGGCTCATTACCATCCCAGTCCTTTTGCGGGGCCAGACGGATACGTGCGCCATTGGCACCGCCGCGCATGTCGGAGCCGCGATAGGTGCGGGCACTGTCCCATGCGGTCGAAACCATTTCCTGTACGGTCAGACCACTATCGGCAATTCCGGCTTTCACCGCACCGATGTTGTAGTCTGTCCGGCCTGCAGGAACCGGGTCCTGCCAGATCAAGTCTTCTTCCGGTACCCACGGGCCCAGATAACGCGCTTTCGGGCCCATGTCACGGTGGGTCAGTTTGAACCAGGCACGAGCGAAACAGTCGGAGAAATAGTCGTGATCGGCGCGGAATTTTTCCATGATGCTGCGATATTCCGGATCAACTTTCATCGCCATGTCCGCATCCGTCATCAGAACACGGCTTTTCCTGTCCGGATCATGGGCGTCAACCGGCATATCTTCCTCGGCGACACCGATGGGCTGCCATTGGTTAGCCCCGGCAGGAGATTGGGTGACTTCCCATTCGTAATCCAGCAGGTAGTCAAAATAGCCGCCGTCCCATTGGGTCGGGTTTTTCGTCCATGCCCCTTCGGGACCGCCTGTCAGCGTATCATAGCCATGGCCCTTGCCCTTCGGGTTGATCCAGCCAAGACCCATATTCTCAACATCGCCCCCTTCGGGTTCAGGCCCCAAAAGGCTTGCGTCCGCATTGCCGTGCGCCTTGCCGATGGTATGACCGCCGGCCGTCAGTGCAGCCGTCTCCTCATCATTCATGGCCATGCGCTTGAATGTCTCGCGCACGTCATAGGCCGTGCGTTGCGGATCCGGCTGGCCGTTCACACCCTCGGGGTTTACATAGATCAAGCCCATGACGACAGCGGATAGAGGGTTGTGCAGAGACGAACGATCATCATCATCGCCGTAACGCTCTGATGTCAGCCATTCCTTTTCTGATCCCCAGTAAGTGTCCTTTTCGGGATGGTAGATGTCTTCGCGACCGAACCCGAAGCCGTATGTTTTAAGGCCGGACGATTCATAGCCGATTGTACCGGCAAGAATAATCAGGTCCGCCCAGGATATCCTGTTGCCGTATTTTTTCTTGATCGGCCACAACAGGCGACGCGCCTTGTCGAGATTGGTATTATCCGGCCAGCTGTTCAGGGGAGCAAAACGAATGTTGCCCGCCCCGCCGCCGCCGCGGCCATCGGCCAGACGGTATGACCCGGCCGCATGCCATGTCAGACGGCCAAACAGACCGGCGTAGGTCCCCCAATCGGCGGGCCACCAGCCCTTGCTGTCCTTGAGCAGCGCGTGCATATCCTTGTAGAGGGCATCAAAGTCCAGCTCTTTGACTTCTTCGCGATAATTGTAGTCTGCGCCGTAAGCCTGGGTTTTGCTGTCGTGCTGATGCAAAATGTCAAGGTTGAGCGTCTTCGGCCACCAATCAACAACTGACGTCTGCGCACTTGTATGACCGCCATGCATTACTGGACATTTGCCGGTTTGTTTAACTGTCATCTCATTCATGAGTGTCTCCCGTAGAGTGAGTTACGTAAAAGTTTCTGTGGAATTTTCCGTCATTCTGATTCCGGGAGATAAGTGGGAACGCCCATAATTTCAAATTGATTGTTATTATATAATTGATAGGATGTACTTATGAATATCCGTGACCTTGGATATATTCGTGCATTGGCCCGGTTTGGGCATTTCAGCCGTGCAGCCGAAGCCTGCCATGTCAGTCAACCTGCCCTTTCCGGGCAGATCAAAAAACTGGAAGCCGAGTTAGGCGTTATACTTTTCGAGCGCGACAGCCGCTCTGTCCGCATAACCGACATCGGGCAACAGATTGCCAATTTGGCTGAAGACGCCCTGTCTGTTGTTGAAGACATCCGCAGCACGGCCGAAGCTGCCCGTGATCCCGTGTCCGGGCGCTTCCGGCTCGGCTCAATTCCGACCATTTCCCCGTACCTCATGCCGCATATCCTGCTGAAGGGCCGCACCGCCCTGCCCTCGCTGCGGCTGGAATTTCAGGAAGACATTACGGAACGGCTCAACGGGGCCCTTCTGGACGGCGAAATGGACGCCGCAATTCTCGCGACATCCGCCGGGAGTTCAAAGTTTGACACCATACCGCTTTATGATGAACCGTTCTGGGTGATTTTCCCGAACGGCCATTCCCTGCACAGGCTCGGCGGCATTACGACAAAAGACCTGCCTGTGAATGAATTACTGCTCCTGTCGGAAGGGCATTGTTTCCGTGACCAGACAGTGGATGTGTGCCGCCTCGACGGGGCGCCGGAAAAATCCGCCATCCGCGCCAGCAGCCTTGAGACACTGATCAACATGGTAGCCGCAGGGCAGGGCATCACCCTCATCCCCGCCAGAGCCCTTTCCGGCGGTTGGGCTAACCACCCGGATGTGAAAGTGGAAAAACTTGATGATCCAAACGCGTACAGACGGATTTACCTGACTTATCGCAAGACATTTCCGCGACGGGTCCTGCTTGAAAAAATTGCGCATTTAATCTGCACAAATTTATCGTCACAGGTCAGGCCGCTCTTTCCTGTCCATTCATGATCTTACGGACGTCAGGTCCGGATATTTTTCGTTCCACGCAATGGAACTTATCGGCGCCGGATCATCAGGAACCTGACAGGTGTCGGCAGGGAACCGCAGGGCATTACGTTCACCGAACCGCATAGGTGCCGGATATTGTACATCATACCGGGACGCCATAAACGGTGTAAAAGCATGAGAGATAGAGCATGGACAAGCTGAAAATGCACAGCCCCGACCTGAGCCGGGACAACATCGCGAAAATACGCGAACTGTTCCCCGGCTGCGTGACCGAGGTGCACGACAGCGCAACACAGGTGCCGCGTCTGGCCATAGACTTTGATCTGCTGCGTCAGGAGTTAAGCGACCACATCGTCTCTTCGCATGGCTTCGTGACGTTGCCGAAGAAAAAAACGGGGTGATCCATAAAAAGGTAGAAAGTCTGGATAGAAATGCTTTAAAGAAGAGTGATCTTGGTCTGATTATTTCTTTGATAGGAAAATCTATTGACTAAGTCTCTATTTACTATTTAGTACGAGAAAGTATGAATAATGAAGAAACTGCTTGTTACTACCGCGGCGACAGCTCTCTTAATAGAGAATGCTAGTGCACATTATCAAAAGACAGAAATTAGTTGTAACGATTGGAACAGCCGCGAGTTTTTCGAGAGTGCCACAGCGACAGACGTGAAGAGGTGCCTGGCCGCCGGGGCGGATATTGAGTCGCGAGATAAATGGAAAGCTACGCCGCTGCATAATGCGGCGCGGTGGGGCAGTGTCGGGACGGTTAGGGCGCTTATTGATGCTGGAGCGGATGTTAATGCGGAGGATACTTGGGAAAACACTCCTGTTAATAGTGCGGAATCCTCTCACAATCTTGGAATAGTAAATACACTCATTAAAGCCGGAGCAAAACCAGCTAGATGGAGAGTAAGGAGTCGGGAAGACTCTTTTATGGATGGTGTTTATTTTGATGCTTCTTACCAAACGGATAGGATATTTGGTGATAAAGGCATATCGCTTTATTGTGTTCCATACCATAAAGCATCTACAAGGCCTATAGAGCACGCGTATCTTTTGACCATATATTTTGCTAACTCGAACGACGTAACAATACGAAATTACGGAAAAAATGCTATAATATTATTGTAGATAACAAAGACAAGCAATCTGTTTGTGGCCAGTCCAATGGGTATAGTATCTCTCTTTATGACAAGAAAACTTTTCTTAGTGTTGCCAGGGCTTTCAAATACGCACAGACAAGTATCAAAGTTTCCTATAATGGCGAGACAACAGAGTTTGGTGCGTTTGGTTCTACGGCAGGGGTAAAAGCTTTAGAAAAAGGTTGTAATTTTACTGTTTCAAAAGCAAAACCTTTGCCTAGTTTTTCAGAGATGTGGGAAGCAATTAGAAAAGGAGACCATCAACAAGTAGTAGCATATCTCAATGCAGGCTACAAAGTTAATACCCGAGACGATACAGGTAGGACAGCTTTATTGATGGCGGCATTCCATGGCCAAGGACAAATTGTAGATACTCTGGTAGAATCCGGCGCAAACGTCAACGCAAAAACTGTTGATGGTCTTACGCCTTTACAGTTAGGTGTTAAAGCATGGCGCCAAAACTATTGGATTGCGTCCACGTTGATTGAGGCAGGAGCTGATGTTCATGCGTCCGATAAATGGGGGAGTACTGCATTGTCCGGAGCTAGGGAAAAAGGTGATGACCGGGTCATTCTTTTACTAATGGATGCCGGAGCAGATTATTGATGAATAATCCTACTTACTGTAAACAGGAATGAACAATGACCCAGGAAGAGCAGACACGTATAGTTTCTGAGATTTACAGAAACATAGAGCAAGGTAACAATTTCAGGATGGATACGGTTCTAAAACCGTTCTTTGCAGGCGCCGCTTCTGTAGGAGCATTAGGCGCTTTAATTGTTGGTCTTTTTAAGATTACCGGTGTAATATAATGACATAAGAAGAGAAACAGATTAAAAGAGATTAGCGAGATGATTGTTCGTCAACGTGAACTTATTCGGGATTTATGGGAACAGAAAGGAAATGCGCGGAACTTACTGGGATTACGCAAGTGAAACAAAAAATTTGACAAAGGAGGGTTTCTTTCCGTTCCAGAACGGAAAGAAACCCCTCGCTATGTTGAAATGCATGGTGGGAATGCAGAAGAAACCTGATTCCACTGTGCTCGGTTTCTTTGCTGGATCCAGCTTGACGGCACATGCTGTTCTTGTGTGCAACGCCGAGGACGGGGGCGATCGGCAGTTTATTATGGTGCAGGTGCCAGAGGTGGGAGATGCTGAAGCCGCGGGGTTTGGGAATGTCGCCGCCCTTTCAAAAGAACGCATCCGCCGCGCGGGCACAAAGGTCCTCGAAGGTGAGTGCCACCTTGACTGGAAACGCGATGTCGGCTTTCGGGTGCTCAAGGTGGACACCTCCAACATGAAGGATGTCTACTACCTCCCCACTGAACTGAAGCAGTCCGACCTGTCCGGGACCGCCGAAAACATAAAGGCGGACCGCACAGCCGAAGACCTGTTATTCCAGGTGCTGGTGGATTGGGGTGTGGACCTGACCCTGCCCATCCGCCGCGAGACCGTGCAGGGCAAAACCGTGTTTTTCGTCGATGACACCGCCCTTGTCGCCTGTTTTGAGAGCGGCATAACCGAGAATCTGGTGAAAGAGCTGGCGGGCTTCGGGCCGGGGCGTGTGGTGTTCCGCGACAGCGGCTTTGACTCGGACGCGGTGAAGATCAACACCGTGCAGATATTCCGCCAGCTCTCGCCCGCCACCGACGTCAGATCAATCTG
>JACOMS010000017.1 GCA_014324115.1 Hyphomonadaceae bacterium | reverse complement strand
AGCTTTATGGCCTCGTCATAATCGGCGATGGCCTCCTCATACCGGCCAAGATTCTCCTTGGCGATGCCGCGGTTAGACCACGCCCCGGCATTGTCCGGGGCCAGCCGGAGCGCCTCGCCAAAATCAAAAATGGCCTCTTCATGCTGCCCAAGCTGCCCCTTGGCGACGCCGCGGTTGAACCACGCTTCGGCATTTTTCGGTTCCAGCCGGAGCGCCTCGTCATAATCGGCGATGGCCTCCTCATACCGGCCAAGCAGCCCCTTGGCGATGCCGCGGTTGATCCACGCCCCGGCATTGTTCCGGTCCAGATCAATCGCTTGGTTAAAATCCTTCACGGCCCCTTCATGCTCGCCAACAGCCAGTTTGGCTTTGCCCTGGTAAAACAGGGCATCGGCAAAGTCCGGCCTGATTTGGAGTGCCTTATCAAAATCGGTGATGGCGTCCCCGTATTGATCACGGGTTTTTTTGTTATCACTGTAACGGAACAAAGCATCGGTGCTGTCCGGCTTCAACTGCATCCATCCGGTGAAATCATCAGGACGGTTTGTAAGACTGGAAATATCAATGCGGAGTGCCTGGTCTGAAATATCTTCGCCATCACTCCCCCGACCCTTGGCCAGGCCCCGGCTGAAAAACACCATCGCTTTCTGATATGTTTTTTCGTTTTCGATATAGCCGATCAAATCGTTGTAAACGGTTTGGTCGTGAATGTTGTGATAGCGTTGCAGATATATCTTGCACTCCGTTTTCAACTCCCAAGGGATTTTGATGCTTGTAAATGTGCTCTCGCCTATAAACCCCTTCGGTGCATGCACGAACACACTGCTTTGGACATCCACGCGGGCGCGGCTGTGTTGTGTGCGGGCGGGGGTCAGCATGGCAATCTTCTTCCGGTCTTTGCTGTAATCAATCTCTGTAAGTGTGCTAATCCCTTCCGTGGACAGAATTATCAGTCGGCCATCCTTGTCCGGTTCGCCGTTACAGGCAAAGAAAAGTGCCACAAGCATGCTGTGGCTGAAATCAATCAGTGTCGTCGGGCCGCCGTAATGGCGCAGGTCTGTCAGAATTTCCACATTGGAGGTACCGGGTGAATAATGGCCCAACCTTTTCACTCTCTCCACGTACACCCTTTCCATATCCATGGGCCGGAAACTGTCGCCCAATGTGACGCCTAAATCTTCTGAAAACCTGTAAATGCCCGAACTGACCTTTTTATATTCGCGCGGCTCTCCCCTGAAAATATAACCATCGTCCGGGCAGGCCTCCTGTATGTCCTCAATCAAATCCCGGACGTCCTGAAACGGCTCTTGCTCCGGTTGCAGGGTCATGTCTTCGCTGTCTGTCATATGTGCGTTCTCTCCCCGGGAATCATTCCCCTCGCGGCGCCGGTTTCCCTGTCACCCCGCCGCGCCTGCCATGCCGGAATCAAGCCGACACCGGGCAATCAAAGGCCGAAGGCGCGCGCATACCCGCTGCCCGGCGGGCGGTGCCGGGTCAGGCTGTGCCCTCCAGGTCCGCGAGGAATCCCTGCGCCGTCTCTGCCAGCTCCGCATTGCCCTGTTGCCGCGCCAGGGACAGGGCCTGCTTATGCTGACCAAGCTGCCCTTTGGCAATGCCGCGCTGGAGCCACGCTTCGGCCTTGTCCGGGGTCTGCCGGATCGCTTCGTCAAAATCGGCGCAAATGCACCCGCTGCCCGGCAAGGGGCTGATTGATTCGTTCATCGCATTCTGTCATGAACCGCCCATGCAGATCATACAGAATTTTGAGGTTCAGGGCGGGCCGGATCATGGACGCAGAAACCTGCCGAAATTACGGGCCGCGCTGGCAGACATCACTCTCGACGGCTTTCTCATTCCCCATGAGGATGCGTATAATAATGAATATCTGCCGGATTGTAACGAGCGGTTAATGTGGGCGACCGGCTTTACAGGATCGGCCGGGGCGGCTGTGGTGCTTGCTGAAAAAGCGGCTGTTTTTGTGGACGGGCGTTATGCCGCACAGGTTCGCGCGCAGGTTGATCCCGAATTGTTCGCATGCCAACGGCTTGAGGACAAGGGCCTGACCCGATGGCTTCGGGCCAACGTCAAACAAGGCGATACCATAGGTTACGACGCCTGTCTGCACAGCCCGGATGCCTTGGAAGCCTTGCGCGCGGCCGTCGAAGACGCAGGCGGTACCCTTGAGCCCGTCGGGACCAATCCCGTCGACACGGCTTGGGAAGACCGCCCTCCGGCTCCGGTCACGCCCGTTGTGGTGCAGCCCGTAAAGTATGCGGGTGAAACCCACACCTCGAAACGCAACCGAATTGCCCGAACCTTGCGGGAAAAAGGCGCACAGGCCGCACTTATCACGGCTCCGGCGTCCATTGCCTGGCTGCTCAACATTCGCGGCGGGGATGTGAAATGCTCGCCCCTGCCCCTGTCCACCGCCATCCTCAGGGATGACGGGCACGTGGACTTGTTTGTGAACCCGGATAAAATCAGCGACGATGTGCGCCGGCATCTGGGCGAACCTGTGACCCTGCACGCCGAGGCCGCTATTGAAACAGCTTTTGCCGGACTTTCAGGCCGGAAAGTCATGGTCGACCCGGGTGTCACACCGGTCTTTTATTTTGACAGGCTTGAACAGGCGGGGGCCGACATCCTCCGGGCGCAGGACCCTGTTGCCCTGCCCAAAGCCTGCAAGAATGAAACCGAGATCAAAGGCACGACACAAGCCCACAAGCGCGACGGGGCGGTCATGGTGCGGTTCCTGCACTGGCTTGATGCAGAGGCGCAGGCCGGGACATATGAT
Organism: Hyphomonadaceae bacterium; assembly: GCA_014324115.1. GTDB lineage: Bacteria > Pseudomonadota > Alphaproteobacteria > Caulobacterales > Maricaulaceae > JACOMS01. The sequence continues at coordinate 30,986 of JACOMS010000017.1, read as the reverse complement.
GAAATAGATGCCGCGCTCAAACTCGAAGGCTTTCGCCGCGACACGGGCGTGCTCAAAGACCTCTCTTTCGAGACAATATCCGGGGCCGGGCCGAATGGTGCCCTTCCCCATTACCGGGTCAGCAGGGCCACCGTGCGCAAGCTGGAAAGGGGCACACTCTACCTTGTGGACAGCGGCGGGCAGTATCTTGACGGTACCACCGACATCACCCGCACCGTCCCCATCGGCACACCGACACAGGAGATGCGCGCACGGTTCACACTTGTCCTGAAAGGTCATATTGCCCTGGCCGTTGTGCGCTTCCCGAAAGGGACGACGGGGTCCGGTCTCGACGTTCTCGCCCGTCATGCCCTGTGGCAGGCCGGGTTTGATTTTGACCATGGCACGGGTCACGGTGTCGGCGTCTTTCTCGGTGTCCACGAAGGCCCGCAGCGTATTTCCAAAACCCCCGACAAAACGGCTCTCAAGCCGGGCATGATCGTTTCCAATGAGCCCGGTTATTACAAGGACGGGGCCTACGGTATCCGCATTGAAAACCTGCAATATGTGACCGAGGCAAGGGATATTCCCGGCGGCGAACGTCCCATGTCGGGCTTCCGGAACATCACCCTTGCGCCCATCCATCACGACCTGATTGTCAGGGAAATGCTGACAGAGTCGGAAATCGACTGGGTCAACGCCTATCACACCGAAGTCCTGGAGATAATCGGGCCGCGCGTAGAGGGCAAAACCCGGAATTGGCTGGAGAAGGCCTGCCGTCCGGTCTGATTTATTATGGACATTTATTATGGACATGGACACTGGTTTGTCCGGTATCCCCGGGGAACACATCCGGGAGCAGGGAGAAGAAGATGAATGTTTTGCTTTATGGACTTATCGCAGTTGCGGGTCTTGTTGTGGCGGGAGTGCTGGCGATTCCGCGCACAACATCGGCGACCCTTGAAATCGCCTTTGATGCGGACATACGGGAGGTTTGGGAGGTTTATACCCAACCCGACAGGCAGACGGAATGGCGCTCCGGCGTCGCGGCCGTATCCATGGGAGCCGATGGGCGGTCCTGGAGCGAAACCCTGGAACGGGGCGGTCTGGTCATTCATTTCAAAATTATCGAGAGGGAGGCGCCCTATCGTCTTGTGCTTGAGACCGGGGCGGACAACACTTTCACGGGGCGCTATGTTGCAGAATTCCGCGAGGCAGACGGCCGGACAATCGGCGTCTTTACCGAAGAGGCAACCTCCCTGACCCTGTTTGCAAAGGTTTTCCGGTTCCTGTTCGTCAATCAGTCGCGCTTTATCCGGCAGTACGCCGATGAGGCCAAGGCCGAGATCAGTCGCAGACGGACCGCGGGGTAGGCAATCCGGCTAACAGGCGTGGGCGCAGGTCTCTTCATTGGGCATTTCCTCAAACACAAAGTTACGGGGTAGATGCACCCGTGGAGCAGGTGCGGCCGCCTGCCTTTCTTTCTTTGTCCAGCCGCGATCCCTCATGAATTGATCAAAGTCACCGTCTTCGATCAGGCACTCAAAAAGAATATCTACAGCTTCATCAACAAGGCTGTTCAACTCGTCCAGGGAATTAGCATCAACAGTGAGGCAAGGGATCACAAACGGCAACCCAGCGCTCGCTAGGCCCCCTGAACACTCTCCAATCCACGCGCGCCCCAATCGCGGTAACGCCACGCATCGTCGGTCTCCTCCTCAAGATACGGCGAGACTACATTTCCCCGGAAAAAGAGTCAATGCACAAAGAGATGACATTACCAAAACACAACAACCATTTAATCATCCCTGCATTCCCGGGGGAAGAGTTAACGCACCCCTCCGAATGAACACGGGGCTGTTTATGCGTATTTTGTTCGACCTGTGCCGAAAGGTTATAATTTTTCAGTTCATTCAGTTTCAAGCCACACTGGCGAACTGGTTCATGGTGTTGTGTTCACCTCCGGCCTTGAGGGCACGGTCGCCACTGGCCATTTCCTTGAACGTATCACCCAGGTCCGAGCCGACTTCGTGCTGATGTCTTACGGCAGAGACACCTGTGCGGATTTCCTCGCGCTGGATGTTTTTGACGTAAGCCAGCATTTTCTGGTCACCGAAATAACCGAGCGAAAGATCGTTCATAACCTTCGCTGTGCTATGGAAAGTCGGAAGTGTGATGAGATTATGGAACACACCGGCTTCGCGGGCAATATCGGTCTGGAAAGCCTGCAGGCGGGCGTCAGCTTCGATACCGAGCGCATCCTCGTCATAGGCCTCGGACATAAGACACGCCTCGGGATAATTTTCAGGCCGGATTTTCCCGGCTTCAATCCAGTCCTCACGCACCTGTTTACGCAGATTCAGTGTCCAGTTGAAACTGGGCGAGTTGTTATAGGTCAGTTTGGCATGGGGTGCGGCTTCCCGGATGCGGTTGACCATACGGGCAATCTGTTTGACATCCGGTGTCGCTGTTTCAATCCAGAGCAGGTCGGCCCCGCCTTCATTGAGTGAGGCCATACAATCCTCAACTGCGCGATCTTCGCCCGTACCGGGCCGGAATTTATACAGACCGTTGGGCAGGCGCTTCGGCTTGACCAGCTGCCCGTTCTGCTGAAGTGCAATCTCGCCGTGTTCAAGCGGGTTGAGATCAGACACAGGGGTGACATCAAGCCATTTTGTGTATTCTGCGGCCATGTCACCGGCTACGCGGGAAACCGGAATTTTCTGGGTCAAGCCCGCCCCGAGGGAGTCGGTACGGGCGACGATCACGCCGTCATCGACACCCAGTTCCTCGAACGCCATGCGACAGGCCCGGAGTTTTTCGATAAAATCCTCGCGCGGTACAGTCACCTTACCGTCCTGGTGGCCGCATTGCTTGGCGTCCGAGACCTGGTTTTCGATCTGGATACAGCAGGCGCCGGCCTGGATCATTTTCCTGGCCAACAGATAGGTCGCATGGACATTACCGAAACCGGCATCAATATCGGCGATGACTGGACGAACATAGGATTCGTGGGCATCAATTTTAGCGATCACAGCATCTTTATCGTCAGCGGTTCCCAGATCTGCAAACAGATCATTAAGCTCCACCTCGTCCGCCTGGCGCAAGGAGGTGTAGATCTCCTCAATCAAGTCAACAACAGCCGTTTTCTCATGCATCGACTGGTCAGGCAGATGACCGAAACGGTTGCGCAGACCTGCAACCATCCAGCCGGACACATAAACATAGGCCTTGTCCAAGGTTCCTTTCCCGCGCTTGACGGCACGCATCATCTGCATGGCGTGGAAACCGGACCAGCAGCCGAGACTTTGCGTAAATCTGGAACTGTCCCTGTCATATTCAGCCATATCCTTACGCATCAATGTCGCCGTTTTCCGGGCAATATCCAGAGGGGTGGAATAGGTGTTCTGCAGCTTGAGCTGCGCCAGATCCTTGATACGGATCCCGCCGGGGACGCCGTCAGGATAGCGGTTCTGTAATTCGGCAAGTGTTTCAGAATAGGTCTTGCGTGTCATGATCAATTCTCCAGTATGTCGTAAGCGGGGAGGGTCAGGAAATCGGGAAAATCAGCAGATGTCGCGGTTTTTTCGAATATTTCTGCAGCTTCCGGGAAGCGGCCATCCATATAGGCGTCACGACCCATTTTCTTCTTGAGGGCGTCCAGCTCTTCGGACAGAAACCGTTCGAACAGACTCGCCGTCATGGCTGTGGTCGTGCCATCGGCCAGGTTGACAGCCGCCTTGTGGCGCAGCCATTGCCATATTTGCGCCCGCGAAATCTCGGCCGTGGCCGTATCTTCCATCAGATTGTGAATGGGCACTGCTCCGCGTCCGCATAACCATGCGGCAATGTAAGTGACACCAACGGAAATGTTCATGCGGATACCGGACTCCGTGATTTTGCCGGAGTGCGGGTTTAACATGGCCTCATCGCTAATCCGGCGCGCCTGGCTTTTTTTCAGAATCTGGTGCTTGCCGACCATGTGCTCGTTAAACACCTCCATGGCGACAGGGACCAGATCAGGGTGCGCGACCCATGTCCCGTCGTAACCGGCCTTGACTTCACGCAGCTTGTCCTGGCGAACTTTTTCAAACGCGGCTTTATTCATATCCTCATCATTCCTGACCGGAATCTGCGCCGCCATACCGCCCATGGCGTGGGCGCGGCGTTTGTGACAGACTTCGATCAAACGGGTGGAACAGGCATCCAGAAAATCCCGGTCCATGCCGACCCGGGCGCGGTCGGGCAGAACAAACCGCCTGTGATTGCGCAGGGTCTTGATGTAGCTGAAAATATAATCCCAACGCCCGCAATTCAGTCCTGTAACATGATGACGGAGAACGTAGAGAATTTCATCCATTTGAAATGCAGCGGACAAAGTCTCAATCAGGACGGTGGCCTTGATTGTGCCGTTCGGCAAACCGACATGGGCCTGTGCGAAACTAAATATGTCATTCCAGAGACGCGCTTCCTGATAGTTTTCCATCTTCGGTAGGTAATAGAACGGCCCGCGCTCATCTTCGGCCAGTATTTTTCCATTATGAAAAAAGTGCAAACCGAAATCGACCAGAGAGGCTGACATGGGCTGCCCGTCGACCATGATACCTTTTTCGATCAGGTGCCAGCCGCGGGGGCGAACCAGCATGGTGGCTGTTTCGTCATCCGGAACATAGTTCTTTTCGTTCGTGCGAAGAGAGAGTGTGCCCCGCGCATAGTCCATCATATTGATTTGGCCCTCGATCATATTGGCAAAGGTCGGCGAAGATGCGTCCTCGAAATCAGCCATGAACATTTTCGCCCCGGAATTCAGTGCATTGATCACCATTTTGCGATCGACGGGGCCAGTGATTTCAACACGCCGGTCTCTGAGCGCCGTCGGGATGAGGGAGACCTCCCACATGGAATTGCGAATATGCGCCGTTTCTGGCGGTTGCATCGGTAATTCGCCATCGTCAAAACGGTTCTGCACAAGACAACGGTTCTCCAGAAGAGTTTTACGCTGCGGGCCGAAACGGCGTTCGAGATCGGCTAGAAAGAGCAGCGCATCGGGTGTCAACACTTCATCATAGCGCACACCCAAATCCCGGGTGACTTTGGCCAAAACCTTCTGACGGGGGACAAGTTGGTTCATAGCGGATCTCCTTAGTAAATTTTGTAATTTATAGTATATTTACAAAAAGTCCTTTTTTATAGGTTTCTTTTTAATAAAAGGGTCAATATGTATAATATGTAAGTTTAATTAGTTGTAAGTTGTAAGGTATGTAAAATACCCCATGACGAATGAAAAACTCCTTATCGGTCCACGCTTGCGCCGTTTCAGACAGACACTCGGCCTGACCCAGATCCGTATGGCCGAAGATCTTGGAATCTCGGCGTCCTATCTCAACCTGATGGAACGCAACCAGCGGGCAATGAGCGCCAATGTGTTGATAAAAATGGCCGAAATCTATGATTTGAATCTGGCAGAATTTACCGGCAAGCATGACTCCCACCTCGTCGCCGAGATACATGATATGTCGCACGATCCGGTGTTTCGCGGCGAGAGCATTTCCAAAAACGAAGCCGAAGACCTTGTCTCGACTAGTCCGGCCGCGGCGCGCGCCCTGCTCCGCCTTTACGGAACCTATCGCGACAGGAGCCTGCGCAATGCGTCCCTGAATGCCGACCGCGACCGTGTCGAGCTTCTGGAACAGTCTGCAAAAGCCGTTGATGCGGTTCGGCGCTTTATTCACTCCAACACCAACTATTTCGACGATCTGGACAGGAAGGCCGAGGGACTCTCCCGGGAACTCGACCTGCATAAAAACGAACCCCATGCCGTACTCACCGATAGACTGGCGAGTAAACATGATATCAGGGTCAGGATTGTCCCGGTCAATGCCATGCCGAAAATGCTGCGTTATTTTGATCACGATTCCAGAAGGATTAATCTGTCGGAACTTTTGCGCCGGTCCGGGCGGAGGTTCCAGCTCGCCTATCAAATTGGCCTTCTGGAATGCAGGGAGGTTATTGACGACATCATTACAAGGGCAAAACTCCCCGGACGGGAGGCCGAAGGGCTGGCGCGTACAAGCTTGGGTAATTATTTTGCCTCCGCGCTTTTGATGCCCTACGCGCAGTTTCTCAAGGATGCCGAAAATTCCCGTTACGATGTCGATCTGCTTTCCAGCCGTTACGGAACCAGTTTTGAACAGACGACACACCGCCTGACTACCCTGCAAAAGCCGGATGCACGGGGCATTCCGTTTTTTTTTGTCCGGATTGATGTAGCCGGAAATGTGTCCAAACGTTTTTCTGCCGGACGGTTTCATTTTTCACAATTCGGCGGAGCCTGCCCACTGTGGAACATTCACGAGTGCTTCCAAGGCCCCGGCAGGATTCATACGCAGATTGTGCAGTTGCCGGATGACACCATCTATTTCTCCATCGCCAAAATGGTGCAGCGCAGCGACTCGACCTACGGCATGCCGGCGCAGAAACTGGCCATAGGTCTGGGCTGTGATATCGCCTATGCCCCACGCCTGATTTACGCACGCCAGTACAATCTTGACGACCCCAGTCCGACACCCATCGGAATTAACTGCTATGTGTGCGAAAGGCAAAATTGCCAGCAACGCGCGCATGCGCCACTTAACAAAAACCTGCTGTTTGACGAACATGCGCGGGGTATGAGTATTTTCAGTTTTGAGGAATGATAAATTGAAGTGTGCCTGAAATCCGGATCATCAGCCCAAAATGCCGCTAAAGCGCCCCAAAAGGGGCGCCACACCGTGCGCGCAACCGGTCCCCTGACTGAAATCACTCAAAGCTAATTCAAAATCAACCGCTAATGGAGGTGTCCAATTGCAGGAAACTACAGGAAAAGTGAGTCACTTCAGGGAGCTAAATCTTTGAAATCAAAGGAAAATGGTGCGGCCGGGAAGACTCGAACTTCCACGGGTTTTATCCCACAGCGACCTCAACGCTGCGCGTCTACCAATTCCGCCACGGCCGCACATCAAGGATTGCGGTCAATAGCAATTCCGGACCCGCTTGTGAAGCGAAAAATCACCTTGACTTATCCACAACAAAACGCTTTTTGTTCTTGATTTGTTTGTTATCAGGGTTATTATGCCCGTATGGCAAAACCCTACCCGCTTGCTTTCAAACATGTCAGACCCGGGGTCGAAAAGGGGCGCGGCGCCAGGACCAATGCGTCCGGACGCTACGAATCCGAAAAACGCGTACGGGTTGATGACGGCTGGGAATCGCTGGAAGAGGATTTCAAAAAAGGCACACAGACCCGTGTTACCTTGGAAACACCGCGCAGGATCGTGACCTTCAACACATCACCCTATGTCGGCTTTGACCGGTCCATTAACCCTTACCGGGGATGCGAGCATGGCTGTATCTACTGTTATGCCCGGCCCACCCATGCCTATATGGGCCTGTCGCCGGGAATAGATTTCGAAACCCGCCTTTATGCCAAACCCGATGCGGCACAGCTTCTGGCCGGTGAACTCTCCGCCCCGAATTACCGGCCGCGCACTATCATGATCGGTACCAACACGGACGCTTATCAACCTATTGACCGCATGTACCGGATTATGCGGCAGCTGCTTCTGGTTCTGTCGGATTTCAATCATCCGGTTTCCATCCTCACCAAGTCCAGTCTGATCGTGCGCGATCTGGATATTCTCGCCCCCATGGCGGAAAAAAACCTGACCCGGTGTATGATATCGATCACGACGCAGGATCGACAGCTTGCCCGCGCCATGGAACCGCGTGCACCGACACCGCAACGCCGGTTTGATGCGCTGCGCGCCCTTGTCGACAGGGGCATTCCGGCCGGCATCATGCTGGGCCCGATGATACCGGGGCTAAATGATGCGGAGATGGAAACCATTATGGAAAAGGCCGCCGGGATCGGGGCCGGTTATTCGGCCTATACGATTTTACGGTTGCCGCTGGAAGTCTCGCCCCTGTTTCAGGAATGGCTGGAGGCTTTTGCGCCGACGCGGGCGGCGCGGATTATGGGGCATATTCGCGACATGAACGGCGGGCGGGACTATGACCCGCTCCGGTCACGGGGCGGGGAGGTCAAAAGCCACTACGCCAGGATGATCATGCAGCGCTACCGCCTGGCCCGCACGCGATTGGGACTGGAACATGGACGTGATCGCACCCCGTTGGACCTGTCCCTGTTTCGGGTGCCTGAGTCCCTATCCGGCCAGGGGGATTTATTCGGATAACATGTGGCCGGGTTTACGGACAGGCACAGCCACCCGGACGGCACGGATCGGTGCAGTCCCGTCCGAAATCCGGGTGTCAACCGTCTTTTTCGCAGGGCTGCACTTCCATAACGCGCACAAGGTCCCTGAACAGGACGACTCCGTTTGCGTCCCCGTCATTGCGGTCAAATTCGAAATTCAGCGCCGCGGCGAATTCATCCCCGGTGATGCCTCCGTCATGATTGCCGTCAAAGGCAAAATTCCCGGGCAGGGCATCCATGGATCCGAGCGCAGCCAGACGCCAGTCCTCAAGTTCGAACAGGGACAGTTGCCCGTTTTCATCCCTGTCGGCCATTGTGAATGCCCTGGCGACCCCGGAGTCAAATTCTGCGCGGGTGATTCGGTAATCATGGTCCGTGTCCAAGGTCCCGATAAACAGCGCAGCCGGACGGATCACGGTAAAGGGTCCGCGCACCGGCCGACGGTCCCCTGTTGACCTGTCACTTTCCAGTGTTTCGACCCCGGAGTCAGACATCTGGCCCAAAGCCGCTGGAGATAAAACGCCCAAACCTGCCAAGGCCGCAATGGTCATTCCCGGTTTTTTCATCATATCTCCTTCAAAGCGGACCAGTCCCCGGCGCAACCCGCGTCATGATACGCCTGAATTTTGTCAATTTGCACAAGCCTTGATCCCGGTCAAGGTTATCATAAGGCTTGTCTTTACGTCCGGCGCCGCTAGGGTGCGGAAAATTTACAAATGAGGGTCTGACTTGAGCAGTATTATCGACCAGCTGGAAGAGAGCCGGGCCCGGGCGCGTCTGGGCGGCGGGCGGAAACGGATCGACAGCCAGCACGCCAAAGGTAAGCTCACCGCCCGTGAAAGGCTGGAGGTTCTGCTCGACCCCGGCTCGTTTGAGGAGTTTGACATGTTTGTCAAACACCGCTCGGCCGATTTCGGCATGGAAACGACCCATATTCCCGGTGACGGTGTGGTGACAGGGTGGGGGACCATCAACGGCCGCAAGACCTTTGTATTTGCGCAGGATTTTACGGTGTTCGGCGGATCGCTTTCGGAAACCCATGCGCAGAAAATCTGCAAGGTGCAACACATGGCCATGAAACAGGGGGCGCCCGTTATCGGCCTTCAGGACTCCGGCGGTGCCCGGATTCAGGAAGGTGTTGCGGCCCTGGCCGGTTATACGGATGTGTTTCAAAACAATATCCTGGCTTCCGGCGTCGTCCCGCAAATATCCGTCATCATGGGGCCGAGTGCCGGCGGAGCGGTCTATTCCCCGGCCCTTACGGATTTTATCTTCATGGTGCGGGACACAAGCTACATGTTCCTGACCGGGCCGGATGTGCTCAAAACCGTCACCAATGAGGTGGTCACAGCCGAAGAGCTCGGCGGAGCGAAAACCCATACGACGAAATCTTCCGTCGCTGACGGGGCCTATGATAATGACATGGAGGCCCTGACAGAAATTCGACGGCTGTTTGATTTTCTGCCCCTGAACAATCGCGACGGTGTACCGGTGCGGACATTTTACGACGAGCACGACCGGACCGACAGAAGCCTCAACACGCTCGTGCCTGAAAACCCCAATATCCCCTATAATATGGGTGAATTGATCACCAAGGTCGCCGATGAGGGCGATTTTTTTGAAATACAGAAAAATTTCGCAAAAAACATCCTGACCGGATTTATCCGGCTTGAGGGGCGAACGGTCGGCGTGGTCGGGAATCAGCCTGTGGTACTCGCCGGCTGTCTGGACAGTGACGCCTCGCGCAAGGCGGCAAGGTTTGTCAGATTTTGTGATGCCTTTTCCATTCCGGTTTTGACCTTTGTCGATGTGCCCGGCTTCCTCCCCGGCACCTCACAGGAGTATGGCGGCGTGATTAAACATGGGGCGAAGCTGCTGTATGCGTATGGCGAAGCCACAGTACCGAAAGTTACAGTCATTACCCGTAAAGCCTTCGGCGGAGCCTATTGTGTGATGGCCTCAAAACATCTGCGCGGGGACATTAACTATGCCTGGCCGACCGCGCAGATCGCCGTCATGGGCTCCAAAGGCGCCGTCGAAATCCTCCACCGCGAAGACCTCGACAAACCCGATGTGATTGCCGTTAAAACCGCCGATTACGAGGACAAATTCCTCTCGCCGTTCCGCGCCGCCGAGCGGGGCTATGTTGACGAGGTTATCCAGCCCATGAACACACGTATGCGCGTCACGCGCGCCTTTGCGCTGTTAAAAGACAAGCAACTGGACAGTCCCTGGAAGAAGCACGGAAATCTGCCCCTATGACCGGGATCAAAAAGATATTGATCGCCAATCGCGGTGAAATTGCCTGCCGTGTGATTAAAACCGCCCGTAAAATGGGTATCAAAACTGTTGCGGTTTATTCCGATGCCGATAACAATGCGCTGCACGTGGATATGGCGGATGCGGCTGTTCACCTCGGACCGCCGCCCGCCAGCCAATCCTATATTGTCATGGACAGAATTATGGACTCAGTCAGGGAGTCCGGTGCCGACGCCGTTCATCCGGGCTATGGTTTCCTGTCTGAAAATCCTGAATTCGCGAAGCGGCTCCGGGAGGAAAATATCACATTTGTCGGCCCGAACCCACACGCCATTGAGGTGATGGGTGACAAGATCACGTCCAAAAAACTCGCCAGAGAAGCGGGGGTGTCCACCATACCCGGCCATATGAGCCTGATTGACGAGGCCGGAGAGGCTGTCAAAATCGCATCCCGAATCGGCTACCCCGTAATGATCAAGGCGTCTGCCGGCGGCGGCGGCAAGGGCATGCGCATTGCATGGAATGATGATGAGACACGCGAAGGCTTCCAGGCCTCCAGAAACGAGGCGGCCAGTTCCTTCGGTGATGACCGTATCTTTATTGAAAAATTTATCCGGTCCCCGCGCCATATCGAAATCCAGGTGCTGGGCGACGGGCACGGCAGCTGCGTCTATCTCGGTGAACGGGAATGTTCCATCCAGCGCCGCAACCAGAAAATCATCGAAGAAGCTCCCTCCCCCTTCCTTGACGAAGAGACCCGCAGGGCCATGGGCGAACAGGCGGTGGCTCTGGCCAGGGCCGTCGACTATGACAGCGCAGGCACAGTGGAATTCGTTGTCGACCCGGACAGGAATTTTTACTTTCTGGAAATGAATACCCGTCTGCAGGTTGAGCATCCGGTCACGGAGCTTGTCACCGGTATTGATCTGGTTGAGCAGATGATCCGCGTGGCGCAGGGCGAAACACTCCTCCTCACCCAGGACGATGTGACCCTGACCGGATGGGCAATCGAGTCCCGCATCTACGCTGAAGATCCCTTTCGCAATTTCCTGCCCTCCATCGGGCGGCTGGTGCGCTACCGCCCACCGGCGGAGGGGGACTGGAAAGACCGCCGCCTCCGCAATGATACGGGCGTCTTCGAAGGCGGCGAAATTTCCATGTATTACGACCCCATGATCGCCAAGCTCTGTACCTGGGGTGAGGATCGCGGCGTTGCCATTGAGACAATGAGGCAGGCCCTTGACGTGTTCGAGATCGACGGAATCGGTCACAACATCCCTTTCCTGCAGGCGGTTTACGATCATGACCGCTTTATACGCGGCGATATCTCCACAGCCTTCATCGCCGAGGAATATCCGGACGGCTTTGAAGGTGCACAGGTCAACTCCGGCCATACGCGCAAAATCGCCGCCGTCTGCGCACTGATGCATGACATGGCCGAACACCGCGCGGCGGAAATATCCGGTATTTTGCCCAATCACGACAGGCATGTGCCTGATCTCTGGGACATTCACATTACAGGCACAGGTGAAACAGATCTGCGGTATACGGCCCGTATCCGGGGCGAAAAAGGCTTGCGCACCATCGTGACCGATGACCTGACAGACAGGGCGGTACTGGAATTCGAGGTGCTGCTGGACTGGACCCCGGGCAGATCACCGGTGATGGCACTTGTTGACGGCAAGCCGTTTAACTTCAGGGCCCGGAAGTGTGCGATGGGTTATCGGGTCTGGCACCGGGGATGCGCGTTCAAGGTCACGGTGCGCACACCGCGCCTGGCGGAACTGGCGGCACACATGCCCGTCAAGTCGGCGCCGGATACTTCCAACCTGCTGCTTTGCCCCATGCCCGGCGTGCTCGTGAAAGTGTTTGTCGAGGCAGGCCAGCGGGTCGAGGACGGACAGCCCCTGGCGATTGTCGAAGCGATGAAAATGGAAAACACACTCCGCGCAGAAAAAAAAGCCGTTGTGTGCAGGATTAACGCAGCTGTCGGCGATAATCTGGCGGTTGATGATGTGATTATGGAGTTCGACTGACGGGGTTTCGGGTGCTGGAAACCGTGCGCAAACACGGGTTTCACATTACCGGTTGCGATGCTGATGACTGATCCGACTTTAAGGGACTGGTACGCGCTGGCCGAAAAGGAATTGCGCGGGCGGGATGCGGGAGAGTTGACAACCCCCACACCCGAAGGCATAGACATCAAGTCGGTCTATTTCGCGGACGACCTTCCCGACTCTGCGTTGCGGGAGCGTCCGGGTTTTGCACCTTTTACCCGCGGTGTGCGCGCGACCATGTACACCAACAGGCCCTGGACGATCCGGCAATATGCGGGCTATTCCACCGCTGAAGAGAGCAACGCCTTTTATCGCAAAAATCTCGAAGCCGGACAGAAGGGCCTGTCCGTGGCCTTTGATCTGGCCACCCATAGAGGCTATGATTCCGATCATCCCCGCGTCGTCGGCGATGTGGGCAAGGCCGGAGTCGCAATCGACACGGTTGAGGATATGAAAATCCTCTTTGACGGTATCCCCCTCGACAGGATGTCAGTGTCCATGACCATGAACGGGGCTGTCATTCCCGTGCTCGCCATGTTCATCGTTGCGGGTGAGGAACAGGGTGTCGATCGCGCTGCTTTATCGGGCACCATTCAGAATGACATTCTGAAAGAGTTCATGGTGCGCAACACCTATATCTATCCGCCCGGGCCGAGTATGCGCATCATTGGCGACATCATCGCCTATACGTCAACGGATATGCCGAAATTTAACTCCATTTCCATTTCCGGCTACCATATGCAGGAAGCCGGTGCGACCCTGGCGCAGGAGCTCGCCTACACATTGGCCGACGGCATGGAATATGTCCGCGCCGCCTTGGCCAAAGGGCTGGATGTGGACGCTTTCGCCGGGCGGTTGTCCTTCTTTTTCTGTATCGGCATGAACGTCTTCATGGAGGCTGCCAAGCTCCGGGCCGCCCGGCAGCTCTGGGCGAAAATCATGACCGGTTTCGGCGCCGTGGCCGACCGGTCCAAAATGCTGCGCACCCACTGCCAGACTTCGGGCGTATCGCTGACCGAACAGGACCCTTTCAACAATGTAGTCCGCACGGCCTATGAGGCCATGGGCGCCGTTCTTGGCGGGACACAAAGCCTGCACACCAACAGTTTTGACGAGGCCATCGCCCTGCCTACCGAGTTTTCCGCCCGGATTGCCCGAAATACGCAGCTTATTCTGCAACACGAAACCGGCATCACGGATGTGGTCGATCCGCTCGGCGGTTCCTATTATGTCGAGGCGCTCACAAAGGGCCTGGCGGACAGGGCCTGGGCCATGATCGAAGAGATTGAAGCCATGGGCGGCATGACCAGGGCCATAGAGGCGGGGTTGCCCAAAATGGAGATCGAAAAGGCCGCCGCCCTTCGCCAGACGCGCGTCGATAAAGGTGAGGATGTGATTGTCGGGGTCAATGAATACCGTTTGGAGGACGAAGACCCCATCGACATTCTCGACATTGACAACGCCAAAGTCCGCGCGAATCAGATCAGGCGCATTAACCGAATCAAAAAGACCCGTCATCCGGATGCCTGCCGGGCCACTCTCGACGCACTGACCGCAACAGCCCGAACCGGCGACGGCAATCTCCTCCGTGACGCGGTGGCGGCCGCCCGCGCCCGCGCCACCCTGGGTGAAATCTCGGATGCCATGGAGGCCGTGTTCGGCCGTCATGCCGGCACCACCCGCATGATCACAGGTGTTTACTCCGATGCCTACCGGGACGATCCCGCTTATCAGAATGTCCAGTCCAAAATAGGCGAATATGCAGATGACAAAGGCCGGGCCCCGCATGTCCTGATCGCGAAAATGGGACAGGACGGCCATGACCGCGGGGCCAAAGTTGTCGCTACCGCATTCGCCGATCTGGGCTTTACCGTCGATTTGACCGATTTGTTTTCCACTCCGCGGGAAACCGCCAACAGGGCCGTCGCCCTGAACGTGGATGCCGTCGGCGTGTCATCCCTGGCCGCAGGGCACAAGACCCTTGTCCCGGAACTCATTGAACTTTTGAAATCCATGGGCCGGACCGACATCAGGGTTTTTGTCGGGGGCGTTATCCCCGAACAGGATTATGCGTTTTTGCGTGCGGTCGGCGTGTCCGGTATTTTCGGCCCCGGCACCAACGTGCTGGATTGCGCCTATGCGGTGCTCGCGGATATTGCCGGGCTCAGACGCAACCGTTAGGGTTTGCGCCTTCCGGAGGCACTCTGGGCCGACAGGCCGGATTTCGGGCGTACCCGGATAACAGGATTTGGAACTTTCCCTGACACCGATACCGAAATGCCCCTCATCGGGCGTAACTTGTACGGGTTTTCGGGTTGAATGTACGCCACAGCGTGTAGGCGGCAACAAACAGGCTTAACACCGCAACCATCAAAAAGGGTGACATGGACGGGGCATTTCTGGCGGCCAGTAAAATCAGCATGATCGTTACGATGTTCACAAACAGGTTGAGCAACACCGCCCCTGCCGACATGAGCCGTGCGCGGATATCCGGCCGGGCCCGTCTCTGCGCCATGGCCTGCACCGGCACGACAAACAGCCCGCTGAACAGCGAGGCCATCAAAAGGTCAAAAAGAAAACGTCTTGATTTGCCATCCGCCCAGAACACGTCGAAGCCCTGCAATACGCCATCCGCGGCGGCGGATGTCCGCGGCGCGTTGAGATAAATGTCCGCCGTGAAAATAATCACACCGATAATCCCGAGGGCCGATAAGCCGATGGATTCCTTGCCCCAATGACCGCCTTTGGCCAGCAGGGTGCAGAGGAGCGAACCGACCAGAATGCCCAAGGTCGAAATCACAAGAATGATGATCAACACACTCCGGTCATAGCCCATCACACTGGACACAAGGTCCGGAAGCGTCGTGACCATCACCGCCGACAGACCATAGAACCACGCAATACCGAGCATTGGGCGAAGCACTTCCGGAAAGTCAAAAGCTCTCACAAGACAACTGATAGTCGCTGTCAAGGGTAGAAGGGGCAGAGTCAGATAGTGGACAAGTGGTTTTTCCAAACCTGATTTTGCCCCCAGCGCAGACGGGGCAAATCTTGATACAAAATCCAGTATACCCCCGACGGCGTCCCTGTTCAGATTCAATTCCGGATTCGGCGGTGGTGCCTCGGGCAGGCGTTCTGCCGCGAACCATCCGAGCAGGGCCATTACAAATAGCAAGCCGGCAAGTATTCGCGCGCTCCCGGCATTCCCGACCATGGCAAGGCCAATGACCATGCCGACCAAAACAAAGACGAAAACAAACCCACTGATCAACGCATTACCCGTAATCAGCTCATCATCAGCCAGCCATTGCGGCATGACTGCGTTGCGTGTCGGCGAGAAAAAGGCCGATTGCGCACCCATGAAAAAGAGCGCGACAGACAGTACCCATGCATTCATGGTCAGGAATCCGATCCCTGCCAACACCATGATAAGCACTTCGGCGCGCTTGACCTTTTTGAGAATTTTCGCCCGATCATATTTGTCCGCAATCTGTCCGGCGATGGCGCAAACCAGGAGGAAAGGTCCTGTAAAGATAAATGCTGCCACCGGTACGCGGATTTGCGACGGCAGGTTTGACAAAAACGCCACACCGCCAAACGTAATCAGGCCAATCAGCGCATTTTTGAGCGAATTATCATTGAATGTCCCCGTCTGTAGCAAGGCAAAAAGCGGCAGGAAACGCCGCTGCCCCATCAGCCGCACGGCCTGTCGTGCGCTCATGAACTTTCTCCCGCGGTTTCCGCTCTGCGCGGCTCTTTTTCCCTCTCAAATCTCATCTCCCGCGTATGCGGGGTTTCAGTCAGTTTGCCGATGCTGACCGGATCGGGCATGCCTTGGCTATCAATATCTGACACATTGATCAAGCGGGTCCCCATAGGGTCCTGTAACAGCGCCATGAATTTTCCTTTTCCTGTCCGGGCATGAGGTTCCGGGAATCCGGTGTGGCCGGGCTGTCATGCTTCGTTCAGTCCTGCCGATTCCGGTGCTTCACGTCGAATTTAATACCGTATTTATATACGGGTCGTATAAGGGTTATATGTTCCGGAAGAGTTGACAAACCGAATGAAATTAAATTGCCGCATTTTCAATCAAACTATTAAAAAGCCGGTTATTTTTATTTGCCTGCTTCCGGTTATTTTTATTTCGCACTCTGTCACATGGGCGCAGAGTAGCGGCGGTGTCACTCTCGAACCGCCGAATTTTTCCATTGACACCATAGAGACCCGCAAAGCTGATCTGGATGCGGACGACAATCTGGCCAACGATCGGAAAACCGTAATTTCCGGTTTTTATGACGTTGCGATTGATGCACTGAACAAGGCCGCGACAGTCATGGAGGATGCGTCGCGTTTGAAGCAGGATTTGGAAACTTCACCGCGCACCCTGCAGCGCCTGCGCGATGACATTGGCCACCTTCAGAACAATCCGGTGTCTATGGATTCTGATACTGATGATCATGTGACGGGCGAAACATTGTTGAGACTGGAGCAGGATCTGATCATGCAGGAAAGCGAAATGCGTACTTTGCGGGCTGAGATCAACAGTCTTGAAGATGAATTGCAAGCGCTTCTCCAACGCCCCATACGGCAGGAACTGGATGATGCCCAGTCGCGTCTGGCTCAAATCACGATAGAATTAACCGATCTCGGCGAAGGCGAACTGGAGCAACAGGAACAGGCGCGACGAATCTCGCTGGAAGCCCGGCAATACTATTACCGTGCGCAGACCCTGGCCCTGGAACAGGAACTGGCAGGATTGACCTCACGGCAACAGATTCTGTCCCTGCGCCGTGATCTGGCCGTATTGCGTATGCAGCGTACGGAAAAAATTGTGCTGGATTTGCAAAACCGCACGGGAACGCGCCGCCTCAATGATGCCCGCGCCATCGAAAATAGTACACGACAGGCCATCGGCATGATGGAAAAATCTCATCCTCTTGTTGTGGACATTGCCGCCGGGAATATTTCTATCAGCCGGGAATTAACCGCTATCGCGCAAGAATCCAGCCGTTATCCGCGTTTGCGGGCGGAGGCGCGGCGTGAACGGGACGAGACGAACAACGATCTCAAAATCACACAACAACTGACCGGTCTGGCCACAGTCAGCCGCCAGTCCAGCGCGACGCTCCGGCACCTGCGCAACCAGAAACCATCGCTTAACCGTATTAAATCCGATCTCAATCGCACGCGAAAGGCTGTTCTTGAGGCAACACAAAAACGTCTCCGGGCGCAGGAACAGCTGCGGAGTCTTCCTTTGGGAGAGATTGATTATGACGTTCTTGCAGATGACTGGCTAGAAGCCCGGGGCGTGACACAGACTATGCCGTTGTCCAGTACTGATAAAATCCTGCTACGATCTTTGTATTCGCAACGCCGCGGCTTGCTCAACGAAGTGTCCGATGCCGCCTTTTTCCAGATCGAAGAGGCGGATACGCTGCGGACCATACAGTCCGATATATTAAAAAACGTAGAAGCATTGTCCTCTATTCTGGATCAGGAACTGTTTTGGCTACCGTCTGTCCGGTCTGTTGATGCAGACTGGCCGCAACGGATCATGCGCGGCACGTTGCAGTTTTTCTCGCCTGATACATATAAACGCGTCTGGCCGGTTTTCATCGCACAGTTCAAGCGGCTCTGGCCTATGGTTCTCTTGTGTATGGGCGTCGTCGCACTTGTTGTCGCGCTGAACCGCACCCTTCAAAAGAATATAAAAGAGCGTTCGGGAAAGGTCGGATACGTACAGCAGGATTCTTACCTGCACACACCGGCAGTTATCCTGGCCTGTGCTGTTCTGGCTGCGCCGATACCGCTTGTAACGCTTTTATTCGGTATTCTGTTTCGTACCAGCGACAGCCCGGATCGGGTCGTGACCGCTTTTGAGCAGGCTTTTATCACATTATCCGGGTTTTTGTGGTTCTCCCTGGCGTGGCGCGAGTGGGCACGTGACGGCTCGCTGTTTGACGCTCATTTCAATCTGGCCAAACCCGTCAGACACAGCATTTTGCACAATCTGCGCTGGTTCATTCCCGTCGGCGGTGTGTTATTCTGTATGGTCAAAGTGACAGAAAACAGTCGCCAGCCGGATGTGTATGAGGGATTCAGCCTGCTCACCTTCATGGTCCTCGCTGCGAGCCTGTCCTGTTTTGCCTATCGCATTTTGTGGAGCAAACGGTCCGCGTTTGAAAAGGCCCTGCCGGATCAAAGTTTTATCGGACAGTACTGGCATATTATCGCCGCACTGGCAGCAGGATTGCCTGTCATGACCGCCATACTCGCGGCCACCGGATATTATGATACGGCCCAAAAGTTGCTTCCAAGGCTGTTTTTATCAGGCGGCCTCTTCATCAGCACCTATATGGCCTACCGCCTGATCAAACGCACAGTCCATATGGCACGAAACCGGCTGGCGTTGAAACAGGCGGCAGAGCAGCGGGAAGAAATGATCAAGGCCAGGGAGCAGGCTGAAACCGCCGAAGAACACGGCGAACCGGAACCAAAGCCAGTTGACCATAGCGAGATTGGCGTTGAAACCATCAGCCGTCAGTCGGGACAGCTTCTCAACACATTCGTTCTGCTTGGGTTTGTAGTCATCATGTGGATTTTATGGCGGGATTTATTCCCGGCTTTGTCTATTTTTGATAATGTCCGGCTCTGGTCCCACAGTGTCACGGACCGGTACGGGGGCCTGACAGCCGAATGGGTTACTCTCTGGAACCTGATGCAGGCGCTGGCCATTCTTGGGCTAGCGATTATTGCATCGCGGAATCTGCCCGGATTTTTGGAGGTTTTTGTGCTCAGCCGGTCCAGGATGCATGCCGGGACCCGCTACGCCACGGTCAGTATTCTGGGTTATATCATCTTGGCCACGGGGACACTCATCGCCTTCGACCGTCTCGGCGCGGAATGGTCGCAACTGCAATGGATTGTGGCGGCACTTGGTGTGGGTATCGGTTTCGGTTTGCAGGAGATCATCGCGAACTTTGTTTCCGGACTGATTATCCTGTTCGAACGCCCCATCCGCGTTGGGGATTATGTTACAATCGGTGATCAGAGCGGCACGGTAAACCGGATCCAGATCCGCGCCACTACCCTGGCAGATCTGGATAACCGCGAAATCCTCATACCCAACAAGGCGCTGATTACCGAGCGCGTGACCAACTGGACATTATCCAATTCCATCATACGTCTGATTATTCACGTCGGTATAGCCTATGGCTCGGATACGGATACAGCCCGCCAAATCATGCTGAACACCGCCGGGGCTAATGAACGCGTGCTTGACGTGCCGCCCCCACAGGTGTTTTTCCTCGGCTTCGGCGACAGTTCTCTGGATTTCGAGGTTCGCGTTTTCCTGCGCGGTTTCAAAGAGCGCTTCCCGGTCTCCCATGCGCTTCATACGGAAATCAACAGGGCCCTGAAGGAAGCGGACATCAACATCCCCTTCCCGCAAAGAGATCTGCATATTATCTCCACGCCGAAAAAGACTTCTCCGGGCGAAAATAATACTGTCACACCGGAAAAGCCAGTTTAGGGGAAGCAATCCAGGATCAGGACTCATTAAATCCAGTATGTGACGATGGTCGCGATGAGGACAGCCGCGAAGAAGGTGTGTGCGCATCTGTCATAACGGATTGCAACTCTGCGCCGATCCGGACGCTTCAACGCCCGATCCAGAACCGGGCGAAATACCTCAAAATCAATGACACCACTCACCACCTCAAGGGGGTCTCCCAAATCGCTAACCCGCTTAAGTCGTTCGTCCAAGTCGGACAGGTCATGTTATGTCATACAGAACAGTAATCACATTTCACACTAAATATCAAGGGTTTTTTGGAAGTGTCCAGCCTCAAACAACCCCAACCGCACCAGCGCACAACGGAAACCGCAGAGCGTCCTGTGATCCGGGACGCGCTCAAAAAGCGACGCACCACAAAATAACATGAAATCCAAACGCACCCGCAAAGCCTCTTCCAGTTTCCGATCCGACAGAGAATGCCATTGGCCGGGCAAAGAACCCACAGCATCACATCCAGGTCATAACCCGACCTGCCAAGCTGCGAACGAACCTTGCCCACCTTCCAGCCAACGCGACGCCAATCAATCAATGCCCCAACTTTGCGCGGCACATCGTCCGACGCAACACGCTCCGGGAGGAAACCCATAAAGAAGTCCACGCAAGCCTCCAGTTAAATGCTATCGTTCAGGCCAATCGTACTTCATCAAACAACAGCAAAATACCCTCAACATGCGCAATTTCGCAACGGTCTTGAGGCGGCTTTTTCATGCCGTTTCCGCAAACAGCTCCCGACCGATGAGCCAGCGTCTTATCTCCGAGGTTCCGGCGCCGATTTCCATCAATTTGGCATCCCGCCAGAGACGCCCGGTCGGATAATCATTGATATAGCCGTTTCCGCCCAGCATCTGGATCGCATCTGACGCCATCTGCGTCGCCTTCTCGGCCGCATACAGGATGCAGCCTGCGGCATCCTTGCGGGTTGTCTCACCCCGGTCACAGGCGGCGGCCACCGCGTAGGCATAGGCGCGGGCTGTGGACAGGGCCACATACATATCCGCCAGTTTGCCCTGCATCAGCTGAAACTCGCCAATGCTTCTGCCGAACTGTTTACGCTCGTGAATATAGGGCAGAACCACATCCAGACAGGCCTGCATGATACCGATGGACACGCCCGACAGGACAACCCGTTCATAATCCAGACCGGACATCAGGATTTTCACGCCCTCGCCCGCTTTGCCGATCAGATTGTCCGACGGCACATGGCAATCCTCGAAAACAAGCTCACACGTGTCCGAACCGCGCATGCCGAGTTTGTCGAGTTTCCGGGCTGTTGTGAATCCGTCCATATCCGGGGTGATGATAAAGGCTGAAATACCTTTGGGCCCGCCCTGCGGATCGGTCCTGGCATAGACAAACAACGCATCGGCCGTGGGGGCGTTGGTAATCCACATTTTGTTTCCATTGAGAAGGTATCCTCCCTGCGCGCTTTCGGCTTTGAGTTTCATGGACACAACATCAGACCCTGCCGACGGCTCGCTCATGGCCAGTGATCCCAAATGCTGCCCGGATATCAGCCTTGGCAGGTATTCTGCTTTCTGCCCGGCATTGCCCCAGCGGCGGAGCTGGTTGATGCAAAGATTTGAATGCGCCCCGTAGGATAAACCGACCGAGGCCGACGCACGGCTGATTTCCTCAACCGCAATCGTATGTTCCAGATAACCCAGCCCGGTGCCGCCGTCTTCTTCCGGCACTGTAATCCCGTGCAGGCCCAATTCTCCCATCAGCGGCCAGAGGTGACGCGGAAATTCATTCGTCCGGTCAATGTCGGCAGCAATCGGCGCAATATGATCCCGGGCAAAATTATGGACCATCTCGCGGATCATTCCGGTTTGATCGGAGAGGCCGTACTGAAGGGCAGGGTACGGAGTGGTGGTCATGGCAAGTCCTTTCCGGATACATATAGGTCGGCCCGACCCTGATCGTCCATGGTCTCCCACAGATTTGACGCACCGCGCCGGGCCCGGCTCATGGTCTGATCCCCGCGTCGGGGGGGTGATACCGCTTGGCATTATGGGCAAGCCGGGCCGGGAGAGCTCCGCCTATCCTTGGGCAACCGGCTTCATCGCTATGGACAAACGGCTCCAGCATGATGGTGTGGAATCGGAATTAACCGGGTGTAGCCCGGTTCAGAAGATCCTCAAGACTTCGGCTCTGGGCTGAATGTTTGTCCGGATTTTCGGTTTTGAGCCGCAAGATGTTCCTGACCTTCCAGGCGACCGCAGGCAGCTCACCTGCTTTTGGCAAACCGATGGCGTTAAAGTCGGGAACGCCATCAACCAGGCTGCGCAGAAAACCGGCAACAGCGCCGGTCAGCCTGGATTTGACATCATTGATCAGTTTTGTGCGCACCGCATTGAGGTCGGCGACAGACACTCGCACAAACGACATGCCCGAGAATTCTTTTGTGTACAAATCATCCAGCGGCGCAAAATTGGGATCAAGCAGCTCATGTGGCGGTCTATTGGAACTTGCAACATAGACAAGAAAGGCCCTGAACAGATCATCCGTCAGTCCCTCATTTTCATAGAGCAGTTTTACATCAAAGAGATCGCGTGGGTGCTGACGGTCGAGCGCTGCGTGTAGCTTACCGGCGAATAAATCCTCGAAGGCGACAATTTTCGCTTCGGCGAATCCAAACTTGTCTTCGACTGATGGCATAATCCGCCTCATTTCAGTCCTGAAGACCACACCCCGGATAACAGGAGAGGTTTCCGCCTTTACGGTTGCGGCACCTCGTCGGAAAACAACACGGTGAGCATCAACGCCGCGGGACACCGTGACCTCATGGATTTTTTACCTCTCGCGACGATCCGGTCCATGGCGGCGTCAATACCGGCCAGCGCCTCTTTGCGAGGCTGCACCGGAAGGAGGGCAAGGTCAATGTCCACGGACAATCGCGGGAGGTTACGACAGAACAGGTTGATCGCCGTTCCGCCTTTCAGGGCGAAGTCCGGCTCGGCGACTACTGTCGGCAAAACGTCGACGAGCAGTTTTACCTGATCAACATAGCGCTTACGCGGCATCATTGACTCCACCGGTCGTGATCAATTCTTCCGGAACAGAAATTTTGTAGCGGGGATGAAATCTGCCGTTCTCTACCAGCATGCGCGGTCCCGATCCGAGATTAAAATCGTCCGGCGAAAGATAACGCCGCCAAGCATGGCCGTGCCTGTCCGCAAAAACGAAGAAAAGGCGCGTGACTTTAACACTCCGGCAAGCGGATAGAAGTCGTTCCAGTCGGCGCGGGCGCGCGGAAGCCAACGCTTCAAATACGGTATCGACGTTGTGAAAGCTCTCACGCCTCGGCAATTCGTCGATCATCTCCAGAATGGCGCGTTCAGCTGTCGAACAAACCAATACCCCCATGGGGGTGTCGGTTTTTGTCGTCTCATCGACAGCACCGTCATCATCAAACAATTCGGTGCCATGCAACCGGAAACGCTCGCGGTTGTCGAGACGTTTCAGCCATGACGGATGATTCTGTCCGTAGAGGTGGACGGGCTGTTCGCCGCGCATCCGGAGATAGTGGGCAAAACCGTGCTCTTCCAAGGCCGTCCGGCCGCCTACAACCGAGGGATAACCCATGACACACTGCAGGGAGTGCACGACGAGACGCCAGTCCAGATCAGCGGCGCCTGGATCAGCCAGGCCGACGATAGAGCCCCCGGACAACCGGTTCAAGCCAACCGTTTTTGATGTATTTGTGGGCGAGCCCGTGCGTGACACCAAGGCGTCGAAGCGTCGGCGTGTCAACCAGACAGCCTGGCCGCACGACCTCCAGCATTTTCTTTAGCTTTCCCCTGCTTTCCTTTCTCATGGTGGACAAGATAACAACTTTGCGGGACATATCAATCCAAAAATTTATATATTGTCGATTTGGTCTACCTGTGGTGGACCAAATGTAACGAATTCAAAATCAGCAATGCTTCTGTGCAGGGATTGGTTACATCAAGCGGCGGAGTTTTGGGTAACGCACTCCAGCCTGCGGACAGGGCGGCTTCACGTTTTCGGCGGGTCGCGGTCGAAAGCGTGCCGGGGTTTTTACGGCGGCATGTCGAGATCGACCAGACGCTTCGCTTTCAAACCGGCATACGTCGCATAATTGTGGATGTCAGCATCATCCGAATAGACCGTATGCGCTCCCTGCGCCCTGGCGATGGCCACGATCTGCCGATCAAATTTGATTTTGGTCCCGGTTGCACCGGGATTTGCCGCATCAACACCTTTTCCGCCTCTCTGGATTGCATCCTTTGTGGACAGGGCGGCTTCTATGGCCGCCTTCCGGTCAAAAGGCACAATTTTGAAGGCGGCCTGCCTGTCCAGCTTATTGAGATAGGGCTGCAAGGCATCACCGGCGTGAACCAACACTTCGCTCAAAACCGGAGTCGGAACAAGAATCTGTTCTTTGTCAATCGTGAGCTTTTCAATCAGATATTCAATCCGCTCCGCCGCTTTTTCCAGAGGTTGTCCTGTGTCGGGATCGTTGGGCGGTCTGGCGGCGGGATAAAGGACAAGGAGCAGAACGGAACTGTCGAAAACAACCATCAGTGCAGACCGTTATCCTTCTCGCGCAGGGCTCTCAGGGTACTAAGGGGATCCACCATGGCCTTCCACGCGCTGCCCTCAACGGCACGCATGTCATGGATGACATCTTTGAGATCGTCAGCCTCAAGAACCTCATAGCTGTCGACACGGAACGTCTTGAGAATCCATTTACCCGCCTCATCGCGCATCCACTTGCCAACCCCATAGATACGCATGGGTTCATACATATGCCCGGCGATGTCACGTGCCATCTCACGATGGGTCTGAATACCGGTGTATGTGATGTCACCGTTCTGAAGCTGAAGGCGTACAGTTTCACTCGCACCGCTGACACTGATCAAAATGCCGTCAAGCGTATCTTCCTGATGGAAGGGGCCGCAGGTCATCGGCTTTGCTCCGCTCGCACCGGGAAACGGGATGATCCTGGCGCTTTCGTCTTCACCTTCATAGACAAATCCGGTGGCGTTATCAAGGCGACGGTCAACCTTCGGCACATATTCCAGATCAACCGCGGTGACGATCCGGGTGCTGCCGGATTCCAGCCCTTGGAGGCGAACCGCGCTCTCATGACCGAGCAGGGCGGCAAAGTTTTGCATATACTGTGCCAGCCGCGCCATCGGGATGGTCCCGGGGCTGAAGGCATCAATGTAGAGTGTGTAACGCTTGCCCATTTTTTCACTCGTGTTTTTTCTGCGTCCTGCATGACATGGGACCGTAGAAACGACAAGTATCCGGCTTGTCACGGTTCACAGTCTGATATCCGCGTCGGGGGTGTTCATCCAGGTAAGGCAAAGCTCGCGGGAGCGGTATTGACACGCCGGTTCCCCATGGGGATATATAGGGTCCGGTCAAGCACCAAGAACAATCCGACTTGCCATATCTCCTTCTTCGTGTAGTCTGACAGCTCCCGACCGTGTGCATGGACAGAGACAGGTCATAAATAATGGGGAAAACCAACCGCTTTCACGACACCGTAACCCAGCCTTCGAAATTAAACGATTGATATCCCATCGGCTCTGGTTTAGTTGTACCGGTGTTTTAGGGGAGCGCCGCTTGGCCGAAGTAGCTGAAATTCCGTTAGACGAACAAATAAAAAAATCCGGGAGTTCGGAAGAGGCTGTAGAAGGACAACTTCTTACGAGCAACCGGATTATTGCGCACGTCACAGACGGGATTTACAGGGAACCTTGGTCCGCATTTAGAGAGTTAGTTTCAAATGCTTATGATGCGGATGCTACCACGGTGAGCATCAGTACCGACTACCCATTCTTCTCGGAAATCAAAATTACCGACGACGGAAACGGAATGAACGCCAGTACTCTCGCGCATATGCTGAAAAATATAGGTGGCAGTTCGAAACGAACATCAGAGGGAAAGAAACTTGGTACTGTTTCAGGAGAAGATCCTGCCAGAAGCCCGGGAGGTAGAAAACTGATCGGAAGAATTGGTATTGGGTTGTTCGCAGTTGCGCAGCTTACCAAAAAATTTCAGATAATTTCCAAAGTAAAGGGAAGCGATAAGTTGGTTTCAGCGACCATAAGCCTTCACGCACACGAGGAAAACAAACTGGCCGATGACGATGCAGAAATGTATACAGGTGGTTCCTATCTCGCCCATTCTGAAAGAGACCCTGACACTGATGCTCAGGGAACAACCATAGTCCTCTATTCCATTTTAGACGCTGTTCGCAAGAAGTTGCAAAGTGCGGAGATGTGGGAAACAATAGAAGAACAAACCAGGGATGACTCATTGGGGAATATGCAAATTCTCCGGAAACCAACCTATCATATCGGCAGGGTTGATCCGAAGAACGAAAAGGTAATCTCAGAACATGAGTTACCTTGGGACGATAAAGATTCTTCCGAGCAAAAGTTCACAGAATTCTTTAGGGCAGCGACTGAGGAAAAGACCTTGCTTCGCGAGCAAAAAGACTTGTCCCATTTCGACACTTATCTGGAAATGATCTGGCGCTTAAGCCTTTCTGCTCCACTGCCGTATATTGGCGAAAAGCATCCATTTGAATTAACGGGCGATATGCCGATCAGGTACTTTAAACTCTCAAACAGTCCAAAAGGTGTTGCAAAAGAAACCGAATTTCGTCCGGAGCGGACAGTAGCGCATGCTTTTGGGTTGGATGAGCTCAACAAAAATGGAAATTCTGAATTTGAAGTACAAATTGATGGCGTTACACTCAGGAGACCTGTCTTCATATCCAGTGAGCTTCAGGGAGACAAATCGCTCGAAAAACCCATGCTCTTTATAGGGAAGTCCGGGGAGCTGTTTAAAGATATAGACCCGAGAAGGACTGGTGGCAAATTGTCTTTTGAGGCCTATCTTTACTGGAATTCCAAAATTATACCGAAGGAGAGTATTGGTGCATTGATAAGGGTAAATGGCGCAAGCGGAGCACTATTCGATCCGGAGTTCCTCGCTTACAAAACATCGGAGCAAACGAGGAAGAGACAGGTTACGTGTGAGATTTTCGTCCATGAAGGATTGGATGGAGCAATCAATATTGATCGGGAATCGTTTAATTCAAGCAGCACACATTATCTCTATATTCAACAATGGTTACACAACGCATTCAAGCAGTTCGCGACCCAACATAAGCGGATAGGCGGTATTATCCGTGAAAAGAAACAGCGGGCCCAAAAAGAATCAGAACGCAAACAATCGTCGGAGTATGTTCGGGAAATCTGGGAAAAGACACGTGGAAAAAATTACGCTGTCCCGACTCCCGAAATAATCAAGGATAAAATAACCAGAGAGTCTATTGTCCAGATAGGCGATTCAAGAATTGCCTGGCCCGAAAATTCATCAGTCGAGACCGGGGATAGTGATTTGCAGAAGGAGATAGCGACAATTCTTGAAGCGTATGGGGTGCTTGAAAAATTATCGCCTGAAAAAAGAGCCGCGCTTGTTTCCGATTTAATCAAATTGATAAATATCTATCGCTGAGTTCAACATGACAGCTGAAGATGATTTTCAATCGGAATTTGTTCGTCCGGAGGTGGAACTGGAGGCACCTTCACCTCTCGACTTTGAGCCATGGCACAAACCTAGAAAGCAGTACGTAAGAAAACATCAGTGGCAACATTATGCCAAAGAAAGAATTCAGGAGCTTAAAAAAGCAAAGCATTTTGAGGGAGAGGTTCCATTAAAATACTTTACGCTGCCCGGCCCGGATCTACTTGACGTGAGATTAATGATCAAGCTTTGCAGAAGGTTCAATGTGCGACTTCACTACACGGGTTTTTGCTACGACCAGTCCAAACAACAAGATCGGTTGCGTCAAAATATTAGTCAGTTCAGGAACGACCACGGAAATGTCGTTGTTTCCGAATCGAATGTTCGCAACCTTTCTTTTCAAAACTTGGGGAAACCAAAATCTCCCGAAAATACAGCGCTGATTAGGGGAGGGCCTTACCAGCTGGTAAATATTGATGCCTGCAAGTCGATAGCAAGCGGCGATGTAAAATCTGCGGCGAGACTAATTGATGGTTTAAAGGCCATCTTTGAATATCAAATAAACAAGTGTTCTGAACCTTGGATATTGCTGATAACTTCACACATCCAACAAGGGAATGTCGAAGAAAAATCACTGGATTCACTCTTTACATCAGTCAAGACAAACCATGACGCTTGTGATTCATTCAAAAAAGCACTGGAGAGCAAATTCGAAGGAGCAGGCAATCTGGATGATTTTTATTGTAGAGTCCGGGCAGAACACTCTGCGGAGTTCCTGAATTTTGCCACTTTGGGCATCTCAAAATGGTTAGTCCACTTGGGGGAGAGTGCAAAAGCCCGGGTCAAAACATTGGATGGATTTTGTTATTCCACATTCGGGCACAAGCCACTTGTCGCAAACATGGTGAGCATATGTTACCTTATCGAAAAATTGCCAGCGAGTGTTGTCGACAGATCAGGCTTAACCGAGGAAAAGACACAAAATCCACCCCCGAAATTTCCGTATGAAAATGATCATATGGAAGCTCTGGAAAAATCATACTCCATGACCAATCTTGATGATTATTTGAAAAGCAACAAATGCACTTATGAAGAATTAGTCGAGGAAAACATTAAATTACTGACCGAGGCAGGATATTCCGTTGGTTCTCAAGGGGGAGAATACAGGAACTGGCTGTCGAAACACGATATGGTGTATAACTGCGTTATGAACCAGTAGCTGTAAGAAGATGATGTCTCAGTTTCAAGCTAACGGCAAAAGCCAAAGGGGGAGGCAGGGCTTCACTAACCTGTGTAATCTGGTCGGAAAGAGTTCCCGACAGCTTGTAATTTTTCTTAAACCCCTGAATGAGCATCGCCTCAAGCACGGATAGTCGACGATGCCCATTGGGGTGAACATGCACCTCACGATTTCCATAGGAAGCGGTGTAACTTGGTTCATCCCAGCTAAGCGTTCGAAAACTCCTTTTGTCCTTGTAGCCTTCAACCAACTCACCCGATTTAAATTTGGGCGACTTGGGGGTCATACACCAGTGATTTGGATGGAAAGGAATATCGCCCTTCTCAATGGATCGGTTGAAAAAAACCGGTTCAGGAAGGCTGCCTATAACATCTCTCACATTTTTCATTTCTTTTTGTTTTTCAGGAAATGACCAAATTCCCGAGTTTTTAATTTTTGTGCTTATTGCCACCAGGAACAGCCTTCTTCGTCTTTGGGCAACCCCGTAATCCTGCGCATCTAAAACTTCCTCATGGACATCAAAATGCCCGGAGAGTTTCTTCTTTTGTTTTTCGAGAATATCGCCACCCCGAATGCCAGCGATTGCCGGAACATTTTCCATAAGAATAAAATCCAGTTCCGACCTTTTGTGCAGTCGAAGCGCAATGTTAAAAAATTTGTCGACCAGCTGGTTTCTGGCATCATCCTTCGAACCGAATCTATTGGCGATAGAAAAGCCCTGGCAGGGAGGACCGCCTATAACACCTCTTGGTAAAAATTCGGAACCATAGTCCTTGTCCAGTTGGGTGATTGTGAGTTTCGAAATATCCCGGTTGAGGGCTTTCGATTTTTTGTTTTTTCGATTGGTACGCCACGAATTCAGGCCGGATTCCCGACGATCATAAGCGAGAGCCGTATGGAAGCCCGCATCTTCAAATCCGCGATCAAGACCTCCGCACCCACAAAACAGACTCAGAATTTCCATTCCACTCTCACTTTGGGCACAATTATCAGCCCGGCTTATTTCCGAAACACCAATCGCGCTTCTGATTACTCATCAAATCGCAGTTTATACGAAAATTTCTGATTTGAAAGAGTAGCACCGGTTGTTCCATAAAACCCCTGTCTGTTCTCCGAGCATGCTCATATGCGCATATACTTGACTGCGCGGGTGATGTTGATGCGGCTCATAGTCTGATATCCGCGTCGGGGGTGTTGGCGGCGAGGGCGTTCATCCAGGCGAGGCAGAGCTCGCGGGAGCGGTATCGGCCGTGGACGGCTGTTTCCTCGCGCTCGATGATGGGAAAGGTGGAATAAATATAGCGGATGTCGTCGCGGTCGGTGATGCCATAGAGGTAGAAGAACAGCGCGTCGAGTTTGGCGCGCAGGGTG
This sequence comes from Hyphomonadaceae bacterium, assembly GCA_014324115.1. Taxonomy (GTDB): domain Bacteria; phylum Pseudomonadota; class Alphaproteobacteria; order Caulobacterales; family Maricaulaceae; genus JACOMS01. The sequence goes on along the minus strand of JACOMS010000017.1, from coordinate 741 downwards.
AGGCGGCGCTCCGAATCCCAGACGAAGGGCGGCCTGACATTGCCGCTGTCGTCCACATGGCCCATGTCCCGGGCAAACGGCGCCATATCATGGGCGGTGTAGGTGAGTTCAAGCACGGCCGCGCGCACAATGTCGGCGGCGCTCTTCGGGCCGAAGCGTACCTTATCGAAACGTTCGGGCGGGATAACGGGCAGTTGTTCGACGATGTACCAATTCATATTTGTGCCCTGCATCTTGGACCTTGCCACAAAGTCCAGGGCCAGAGAATTGAGGTTGGCCACCATCCGGTCAATGCAGGAGCGATAGGCCTCAACGTCTTCGGGCAACAGAAGCGGGGCATTGTTGCCAAATCCGGCCTTTGGAACAATTGTGGCAACCATTGTGCGGGCATTGGTCGGGTTGGTGATGAGCCGAAGGGCGAATGTCCACGGGAGGCCGGAAGGCAGATCAACCTCGCTTTCCGGCACCCAGTATTGAGGGGTGGGAACGAAGTGTGGGTCGGCCTTGCGGTCATCGGGCACCGCGCTACTCAAGGTTGCGTGGTGCAGATTGGCTGCGTTGACTTCGACCGATGCAGCGCGATGATCAAAGTGCCAGATCATTCTTCCGACATAAAGCGGCAGCCAGTTGCCCGTCGGGCCGGCGAAGATATTGCCGCCCAGGGGGTAGGCCCCCTCCTGCTCTTCCAGTTCCTCCCGGGTGCGGAACAAATGCGCATCCGACGTCATGTTGAGCATCTGC
>JACOMS010000016.1:28807-33916 GCA_014324115.1 Hyphomonadaceae bacterium | reverse complement strand
AAGTGCACTCGTCAGCACCAAACACCCGCTCTTCGGGTCCGAAAACGGCGCAAATCCCAAAATCCCGGCAAATCCGGATAAATTCGCAACAGTCTTGCCTTGGGAAACACCCCCCTTGCAGGCCATGAAAGAATGGAAACCCGCAGCTGTTCATAAAACAGCCGTACTACCTCACGGGACGAAACAATGGCTATGACATCCGGGAAATTGGTGAGAGGGGACAGCTCTATTTCGCAGATCCGGTGGACACGGCCACCATGGCAGCACGTAAAATTCTATCACTGATAGTAAAACCAGTCTGCATTACTTCTGCCACATTTCCTTTGTCTTCATCCGACGGAATTTGCGCGACAACCTGATGCACTTTCGGGTCAAACCTGGCACCTTTGCCGGGTACTGCCTTGACATTGTGACGGGCGAGTATCGCCATCAGATTTTTTTCGGTGAGCTCAATTCCTTCCAGCAGGTTTTTAGCGTTATCGCCCAGATCATCCCGTGCTTTGCCTTCCAGGGTGGAAATTGCGCGGGACAGATTGTCAACCACCGACAACAGATCAGCAGCAAAATATTCTATTCCGAACAATTTGGCGGCAGCCACTTCCCGCTCGGCCCGGCGTTTAATATTTTCCGAATCGGCCATAGCGCGCAGGGTCTGATCTTTCAAGGCCGCAAGCTCGGTCTGTAAGTGTTCAACCTGCTCCTCCATTGTGAGTTCGGTGTTCTCTGTCGCGCCCGCTTTATTCTCAACCGTATCCCCTTTTTTTACTTTGTCGATTTCGGCCTGTAGTGCGTCCCGTTCATCGCTCGCCAGATCCGTATCCGGCTCGGGTGTGGTATTTTCATTTGTATTAGCTGACATGTCTGTCTCCGTTTACTTTTATGTTTCGCTCAATGACCGACTGACTAGGGTCAGGACCCATTAACTTAACGGGTCCTGACCCTAGTATCTGTAATGTTCGGGCTTGTACGGCCCGTCGGTGGTGACACCGATATAATCGGCCTGCTCCCGGGACAGCTCGGTCAGTTTCACACCAATTTTTTCAAGATGCAAACGCGCAACCTTCTCGTCCAGGCGTTTTGGCAACGTATAGACCTTGTTCTCGTAAGCATCACCTTTCGTCCAAAGTTCAATCTGCGCCAGAACCTGATTGGAGAAAGAAGCGGACATAACGAATGATGGATGACCTGTGGCATTGCCAAGGTTCAACAACCGTCCTTGAGATAAAAGTACCATCCGATTTCCGCCCGGGAATTCGATCACGTCGACCTGATCCTTGATGTGTGTCCATTTGCAACTCCCCAACGCGGCAACTTGAATTTCATTGTCGAAGTGACCTATATTTCCAACGATGGCCATGTCCTTCATTTCGCGCATATGCTCCAGACGAATAACGTCTTTATTGCCCGTCGCCGTCACGAATATGTCAGCACCCCTGACAGTATCTTCGAGTGTGGTGACCTCAAAACCATCCATGGCGGCCTGCAAGGCGCAGATAGGGTCAATTTCTGTGACCTTTACCCGTGCCCCCGCCCCGCGGAGCGAGGCTGCAGAGCCTTTGCCCACATCACCGTAGCCCAGAACAACGGCGGTTTTTCCGGCTAACATGGTATCCGTGGCGCGGCGGATACCGTCAACAAGAGATTCCCTGCAACCGTATTTATTGTCAAACTTCGATTTTGTGACCGAGTCATTCACATTTATCGCCGTGAACGGCAGAAGACCTTTTTCGACCAGTTCATAAAGACGGCGTACACCTGTCGTGGTCTCTTCTGAAACCCCTACAATCCGGTCGCGCATGCTTGTAAACCAACCGGGGCTTTGCTGCATGCGTTTCCTGATTTGCGCGAAAATGGCCTCCTCCTCCCCAGTGCCCGGCTCGCCCTCAATCAGCTCAGGCTCACCGTTTTCAACACGGGAGCCGAGGATAATGTAGAGCGTCGCGTCACCGCCGTCATCAAGAATGATATTCGGACCTTCGGGAAAGAGGAAGGATTTATCCAGATAACCCCAGTGTTCTTCGAGAGTTTGGCCCTTGACCGCGAAGACGGGCACGCCGCTAGCCGCAACCGCCGCCGCCGCATGATCCTGTGTTGAGTAAATGTTGCAGGACGCCCAGCGCACGTTCGCGCCCAAAGCCGTGAGTGTTTCGATTAACACGCTGGTCTGGATGGTCATGTGGAGTGAGCCGACAATGCGCGCGCCTTCCAGGGGCTTTGATGTTCCATATTCGTCGCGCAGGGCCATCAGACCCGGCATTTCGGTTTCGGCGATATTAATTTCCCTGCGGCCAAACCCAGCCTGTGAAATATCCCTAACGATATAATCATGCGCTGTCATGCTACACTTCCAAGTTTGGCCCATTGCGCCTTGTGAAACGCGCACCCCTATGATGGCATCGCTTGACAATCAATATAATATAAAGATTTTTCATATCTTTATGTGGGAAAACGAGGCTAGAATAGATTTGGGACAGAAAACACCTTCTGCAAGCGTCATCATCGTCAATTTTAACGGGGGAGACTGGCTTGCGCGTTGTGTGGAGAGTATACTGAACCAAAGTCTGCCCGATTATGAATGCTTTATCGTTGATAACGGGTCGACAGATGGCTCTTTGGAGATATTATCGAAGCTTGATGACAGGTTCAAGATTATCAAGGTTGGTAAAAATGTCGGCTTTGCGGCGGCTAATAATATAGCCGCCAAAAAAGCGCGGGCGGACTGGCTCGCCACACTCAACCCGGATGCTTTTGCACACGAGACCTGGCTGGAGACCCTTTTAGCCACGCCAAGGATGGGTAATCCCGTAACCATGATCGGATCACGGCAGAATATGGCACTTGAGCCGGATATTCTGGACGGGCTGGGTGACTTTTACCATGTCACAGGGCTGGCTTGGCGCGCGGGGTTCGGTCATTCCAGAGACCGTAACATTATTGACCTGCATGAAGCTTTCGGACCCTGCGCCGCCGCTGCCCTCTACCACCGCGAGACCTTCCTGCGGCTTGGCGGATTTGATGAAAGCTTTTTCTGCTATCACGAAGATGTCGATCTCGCTTATCGCTTCCGGCTGGACGGCGGAATTTGCCTTCAGAATAACCGGGCGATTGTTGATCACGCCAGCTCCGGTATCGCAGGACGGGCGTCAGATTTTGCCGTCTATCACGGCACGCGTAACCGTATCTGGACCTTTATGAAAAACACACCGACCCTGATAAAATTATATGCCTTGCCCGCACACCTCTTGATGAATTTGGTAATGCTGGGATGGGCGATATTCAGATTGAACCGGGTCAATCCCACCCTTCGCGGTATGAGGGACGGATTTTTCAGGCGCCCAAAAACCGTTAGAAATTCGCCCAAGGTGTTGCCTGGAAAAATTCAGGCCGCCATGGTGTGGTGGCCAATGACCCTTGTCCAGAGGGATGTACCGTGCATAGATACTGTGCCCGAAGCGGAAAGGAGGATAAATGAATCAACATCTCGACGCAGCACGCCGGGTACTGGATATTGAGATCCGCGCACTGGAGCAGCTTTCTGAAGAATTATCAGAAGCATTCTCCAATGTTGTCGAATTACTAAAATTCCTGCATGGCCGCATTATTTTGTCCGGGGTTGGTAAAAGCGGTCATGTCGCGCGCAAAGTCTCGGCAACACTCGCCTCGACAGGAAGCACTTCGCTCTATGTACACCCGACCGAGGCCAGCCATGGTGATATGGGTATGATCACACCGGGTGATGCCGTGATTGCCCTGTCCCGGTCCGGCGAAACGAAAGAACTTGCCGACCTCATCGGGTATTGTCGCCGTTTCAGTATCCCGCTCGTTGCCATGACCACGTGTGCCGACAGCGCCTTGGGGCGTGCCGCGACTCACATTCTTGCCTTGCCCGATGCTCCCGAAGCCTGTGCCGAGACCCGTGCCCCAACAACTTCCACAACTCTGCAGATGGCCTTGGGTGATGCACTGGCCGTGGCCTTGCTTGAGGCCAAAGGATTTACCGCTTCGGATTTCAAAACCTTTCATCCCGGCGGGACACTTGGGTCCGCGCTCTCCATCATTAGTGATCTGATGCATGTCGGCGACGCCCTGCCGCTCACCGCACCTGGCACCTTCACGTCCGAAGTGCTTGCTATTATGAGTCACAAGGGGTTTGGGTGTGTCGGTATTGTCGAGAACGAAATACTTGTCGGCATGATCACGGACGGAGACATCCGTAGAAATCTGTCCGATTCTCTGGGTACCCGCCTGGCCAAAGATATTATGGTAACGAATCCCAAAATCGCCCGCGCAGACGAGTTGGCAGCCAACGTGCTGCGACGCATGACAGGCAAGCGCAAAAAAATCATGCAGATGTTTGTGGTGGAAAACGGAAGACCAATCGGTCTGATCCACCTTCATGATTTTCTGCGAGTCGGCTTGATGTAACCCATTTGGGGCCAAGGCAAAAAACAGGTGAGTCTAACTGTCCCATCCCGGATAATTACATAGACCCTCGCCGACCGGCGTTTTTTATGGCAAGACCTGTTATGATAGAGGCGAGCGACAAGGAGACAAATATGCTGATCAAACTTTATGGCCGGGCAACGACGATACCAAAGGTGCGGGCGGCCATTCAGGCAAGCCCCGAGTGAAAGGCATAGGAAGCCCGCCCGGGTTCTGGCAGGGTGCCATGGCACTGCATAACAGACCGTCCGGAAGTGGCGAAAGCGCGATGGCGTCAAGGATCACAGCCACAGGCCGCACCGTCTGCAAACCACACTGACGCCAGCCCGGGAAGCCGTTGCCGTGGCCTTGCGCAGAATGCTGCTGATATCTCTTGATGACCTTGTGGTCTGTCGTGCAGGAGTTCCTGAACCCAAACGTCTCTCGCTCCGGCGTGAACCGGTGCTTGCAAACGGCTTCGGGGTGGGCAATCTGCGGGAACTCAAAGCAAACTCACCCAGGCCCGGGCACAGCGGCTTCGAGGCCTACCAACCCGAATACCTCCATATGGACGTGAAATATCTGCCCCAAATGGCAGATCAAGACCGGCGTCGCCACCTCTTTGTGGCAATCGACCGGGCCACCCGCCGGGTCTTTATCCGCGTCTTCAATGCAAAGACCGCAGCC
>JACOMS010000016.1:0-28615 GCA_014324115.1 Hyphomonadaceae bacterium | reverse complement strand
CGGTCGTATCGGGGATGTGCTCCAAAGCCATCACTTCCGATCCGGTGAGGAGATGGAGGCAACACTCCGACGCTGTGTCCGGTTATACAACCAGCAGCTGCCCCAATCAGCCTTGGGAAACAATCCCCTTGCAGGCCATGAAAGAATGGTACAAAACAAACCCGCAGCTATTCATAAAAAAGCCATGCTACCCTGCGGGGTGTGACAGCTAATCAGGGCCTGATGGATAAATCGGTTTATTTTGTGATTTTCGGGCTTTCGGGGTTGCTGATTATCGGGGCTTTTGCCGGGGTGTCGCCCGGCTTTCTGGCATTTTTTGCAGCACTGTATGTGGGTCTTGCCATATGCATTTTCATCCTTGTCAGGGACAAAACACCCTTTTCGCCCGTCGAAACCGGCGACACGAGCAAAACCTACGACCCCGCCGCCGGGATTGCCGACAGTTTTAACGAGGCTGTTATTACTGTAAATCCCGATCGCAGGATCATATTCGTCAACAAGGCTGCACAAACCTTGTTTCCCGAGATAAAGATCGGTCAGTCTGTTTCCAGGGTTATTCGCCACCCAAACCTCAAATTTCTGATTCGGGAGGTCATTGATGAACGAAACCCCGAACCCATCGATTACATTCTGCACGGCCCGGTTGAGCGGCATTTCCGGATTACGGCATCAGAGTTGGATAATGACCCCGGCGCGGACACCGAAACCGGTACGCGGGTCATTCTTGTGCTCTACGATACAACAGATATTGAACGGGCCAATACGTTACGCGGCGAATTCTTGGCGAATGCATCCCATGAATTGAAAACACCTGTTGCATCTTTGCTTGGTTATATCGAAACGCTGAATGGCCATGCCAAGGATGATGCCGAAGCCCGCGACAGGTTCCTGGGCATTATGCAGCAGCAGGCTGAGCGTATGCAGCGCCTGATCGACGACCTGCTGTCTCTGCGCAAAATCGAACAGATCGAGCATATAGCCCCGACTGAAACTGGTGATTTATTTCTGGCCGCCCGAGCCGCCGCCGAAGCTGTCGCCCCCATGGCCCAGAACCGCAAAATAAAAACCAAATATTACGGCCCCAAATCTCTGCCTGTCATCGGTCAGCAGGACGAACTTGTTCAAATGGTGCTCAATATCATTGATAACGCCGTGCGGATGAGCCCACCCGGCAGTCGCGTGACCCTAACCGGATCCACACTGGAAAACTGGCAGGCGGGTGATGGGTTTCCGGATGAAAAAATTGCGCCCGATGCATCCCGACGGCGGATTATCAACCCGCCGACTGCGGGCGAAACCTACGCCGTCCTGCGCATTTGCGACGAGGGGCCCGGCTTCAAATCCGAACATCTTCCCCGTCTGACGGAGCGGTTTTACCGGATTGTCGGGGATAGAAGTTCCCAGGACAGGGGGACGGGATTGGGACTCGCCATCGTCAAACACATTACCCTGCGGCACCGTGGCGGGCTTCTGATTGAAACCGCCGAAGGAGTCGGTACGGAATTCACCCTGATATTGCCATACGCCATGCCGGAAAAAGGTGAAGACGAGACCTGAAACTGTCAATCCGGTGTCTGACACTCCACATTCACAAAAGTGTCGTAAAAACTTCAAAATACTTTTTCATCCACAGGACATGAGCACAATGCAAACCGAAGACAGGTTCATGAACGGGTATACGACCGCGCCGGATGAAACATTCAAGAATTCGACAACCCTGCAGAAACGGCCGCACTGCCCGTGGGGCGGGGCGCCTCGCGCAAATATCATGGTATATGCAGATTGACCCCAACATGACTCAAACACACGCCGATTGGCGCTGATTGAAAGCTGATCGTGCCCAGACAGAGGAGCCGGATATGAAACCCCATGTGCTGATTGTAGAGGATGAAGATGCTCTGGCGACGCTTCTTGAATATAATTTTCAGAAAGAAGGTTATGATGTCAGCATCGCCGACGATGGCGATGAGGCTATATTGCTCGCCAGTGAACACACGCCGGACCTCATCCTGCTTGACTGGATGATGCCGAAGCTCTCCGGTATTGAAGTTTGCCGTCGCCTGCGCCGGAAATCCGGGACCCGCTCCACGCCCATCATCATGCTGACGGCCAGAGGCGATGAATCCGACAAGATTACCGGACTGGATTACGGGGCTGATGATTATGTGGTCAAACCATTCTCAACCCCTGAGCTGCTGGCCCGGGTGCGTGCCCTGTTAAGACGCACTCAACCCGGCGCACTGGATGATGTGATTAAACAGGGCGACATTGAAGTCGATACCAAAGCCTTCCGGGTGCGCCGCGGCGAAAAGGAAATCCACCTCGGACCGACCGAATTTCGCCTGCTTGACCATTTCATGCGCTATCCGGGACGTGTGTTCTCGCGCGAGCAACTCCTTGACTCCGTCTGGGGCCGCGATGTCTACGTCGAAGCCCGTACGGTGGACGTACACATCGGGCGCCTGAGAAAAGCACTGAAAAAATCCGGTGGATCCGACCCGATCCGGACTGTCAGATCAGCGGGTTACGCTTTCGAAACGAAACTCGCTTCAATCGCCTAGGTAACAAGGCGCGTTGTGCCACGCGACGGCAGGGCCCTGGAGGCTGTATCGCGACGGCGAACGGGTTGATAGGCGACGGAACAATGGGCCTCACAATAGGGCTCCTTATTCTTGACCCGGCGCCCGCAGAATCGAAAGTCAGATGCGCTAGGGTCGCCAATCGGCCATCTGCACATATGGTCGCGAATTGTGAGGATCGTTGCAAATTCTCCGTTCGGTAGCGACTTGGTCCCGGACGGTGCTGGAGCAGACGCAGTCTCGAACGAGGGCGGGACTTCACGCATGGCACGCGGCGTCAATGTGGCTGTTTTCGCGGGGGGGACGGTTTTAGGCTGCGCCGACTTTGCCCGACCGGACAGGCCGAGACGGTACACTTTGCCGATAACCGCATTGCGGGTCACAGCGCCGAGTTTTTCGGCGATCTGGCTGGCCGAAAGCCCCTCCTCCCATAATTTTGTCAGAATTTCAACCCGGTCTTCTGTCCATGCCATGCCCAAAATTCCTCAAATCATCAATACACCGCGTCCGAAATTGGACACCACATCCTGTGGCGGGCTACGTTTTTACACCGCTCACAACTACAATATATAGTAGACAAATTTTTTGTGGCAACACTGTCGAATTTTAATCTATCCACAAAAAATCATCCATGAATCTGCGTTTAGTGTGCGAACAAGCGGGCTAGGCCCGAAGCGGATACTCCGCCTCAATGCGGTACAGATTAGGACCGGATTTACGCGCCCAGGATGATATGAGGCTGAAACGGTTAATGAGAACCGGCCCGGGCTTTAATCCGGCCCAGTTTTGCTCAAATGCTATAATCCTGTCGATACGCACATCGTGTTTGAGATAGGCGAGGGTGATATGCGGCGTGTAACGGCGCTTTTCGGGGCGTATTCCGACCTCCCTCGCTGCCCCGAGACAATCCACATGCAGGCGCATAAGCGGTTCGGACAGCTCAATTCCGGCCCAAAGTGCGTGGGGTGAATTTTTTCCGAAGTGTCCGACACCGTTTAAAGAAATGTCAAATCCGGGCTGATGTATATGACCGAGCTCCCGATCCAGAAGCCGGGCCGCGTCTTCGCTCACCTCGCCGAAAAACGCCAGTGTGATGTGAAATTTTTCCGGTTCCACCCACCGCGCGCCGGACACACCCTTCTGCAGGCGTGTAAGCTCGCGCACGATCCTCCCGGAAGGATGAAGGGCTGCGAATAAACGCATGACGGGTTTCAGGAGACGGGTGAGCGGTAGACACGCTGTATGCGTGTTGCCTCATTTTCCATTTCGTTCGTCCACTCTATTTCATGGGCACCAATATTTTCCTCTAGTTGTTCTACGGACGTGGCACCGATAATGCTGGAGGTGACAAATTCCCGCGTTTCGACAAATTTCAGGGCAAATTGAGTCGGTGTTACCCCCAGCTCACGCGCCGTGCGGTTACAGTCCCTGATCGCCTCGGGGCCGCCAAGCTGTTCATAGCGGCCAAGAAACTGCGGAAACAGGTCTTTACGCGATCCCGGCGGCGGGGCACCCTCATCATATTTTCCCGTGAGATAGCCTTGGGCCAGCGGCGAATAAGCCAGCAGTCCGACCTGTTCCCGCATCGCAATTTCAGCACTGGCGTAATCAAACCTTCGGGCCACCAGGCTATAGGCACATTGATTGGATACCAGATGCGGCCAGCCGTTCTTTTCTGCCAGGGCAAGGAATTTCATCACCGCCCAGGGAGATTCATTTGATACGCCGATATGGCGAACATTGCCTTTCTCCACATGGCGTGACAGGCTTTCCAGAATATTTTCAAGCGGCACCATATCCTCCGGATCATAGTCGCGATAGGCACTGAACCCGAAGGCGGAGACTTTCCGGTCCGGCCAGTGGAGCTGGTACAGGTCAATGTAATCCGTTTGCAGACGTTTGAGGGATTTCTCGACCGCCTCGTCAATCTGGGCACGCGTGTGCCGGGTTTCCCCGGACGTGTCCCGGCACCATGTCATGCCGGACCGTCCCGTGACCTTTGTCGCTATGACAAGGTCGTCACGCCGACCGCGCGCCTTCAGCCATGCACCGACATAGCTTTCCGTCCGGCCCTGTGTTTCCGCACGCCCGGGTATGGGGTACATTTCCGCCGTATCAATGAAATTGATGCTGCGACTTACAGCATAATCAAGCTGTGCATGTGCCTCGTCTTCGGTATTTTGCTGGCCCCATGTCATGGTGCCCAGACAAATTGATGTGACATCCATACTTGTGGATCCAAGAGGTCTTTTTTTCACTGTCTCAATCCTGACATAAAATTCATCGGGAAAACTGTTGAGTTTCTCGAAAAATGCATTATATCCCACGGCAGTTAAACCAATGCAAGGGAGTTTGTATGTCTGATTATTATCCACGGTCCGCCCGTTACGCCGAAACCGATGTCGGTCTTCGTAATTTCATGGTTGGCACTTATCGCTATATGGCCATGGCCATGGCTGTATCCGGCGCAGTTGCGTATTTCTTTGCTCAATATCTTGCCGCAAACCCGGGCCTGATACAGGCGCTGTTTGGCAACTGGATCGTGCCCGTCCTGCTTTTTGTTGGTGTTATCGTTGCTTTCAACGTTATCGGGGGCAAAATTCAGTCCATGAGCAGGGGCGCAATGTTGACATTCCTGTTCTGCATGGCGGCTGTTCTGGGTCTTTTCTCCGCGCCGGTGGCGATTTTTTATGATCCCGTGATGGTCGCGAAGATATTTTTCATGACGACGGCGCTGTTTGCGTCGCTTAGCCTGTTTGGCTATACGACCAGGCACAACCTCTGGGCTTATGCGAAATATGCTATCCCGGTTTTCCTGGGACTCATTGTTCTGATGTTCTTGGGCGCGATATTTCCGGCCTTTGCCATGGGCGGGATTTTCGAAATCGTTGTTCTTGTCGTTATGCTGATTGCACTGTCTGTCATCATTGCCTTCCAGACCCAGACTTTGAAGGATACGTACTACAGTACAGCGGGTGATGCTGCCCTGCAGGAGAACGTTTCGATTTTCGGTGCCACCAGCCTGTTGCTGTCATTTTACAATATGTTCCAGATACTGTTGAGCCTGTTCGGTAGCAGCGAGTGATCCCGACCGTACAACATGTCATGTTTTCATCCGGCTCGCGCACGGGCTCTCTTCGGTGCGCCCGGCGGGTCGGTCAGGAGTGAACGGAACTTGGCTGTTTGTTTCGTGAATTTGCCCGGGAAACCGGTCAATCGGTGCGGGCCCGTCTTGCTGCGGGTCTGGTTGTGCTCTGGAATTTTTTCCTGTCAAAGACGCGAAGGGTGCTCTTCAGATCATTGCCGTGTTTGAGAATCAGGCCACCCGGTGCGATGACACTGTATTGACCCTGACAGTTTTTCAGGGCAGGTCTCTTTTCGATCCGGTACAGCGGGTACTCCGCTGCGCGCCTGAATGCGCTGAACACAGCCCGATCCGTCAGGAAATCCACAGCGTAATCTTTCCAATGTCCTTTACTGACCATGAAGCCGTAGACATCCAATATCAGTCCGAGCTCCCTCCGGTCAAAGGCGATTTGTAATGGCGGACGCGAGGACAGATTGATGGTCTGCTTGACCGTTTGTCGGGACCGGTGCAGGCTTACAACATTGGATGTCATGAATCCGACACTAGTAGCCCGGCCAAACGATGCAAGTCCTCACATCGCGATAAGGATCAAACCGGGTCTTCAAGACCATCCCCGGGCTTGAACCGGGACCTTCGGGCAATCCTTCAGGAACACCCCTGATATCCGTCTCTTGAACAGATGTCTCACCTTTGACGAATGCAGTGCCGGTAGTGGGGAGGTGACTTGAACACCCGACCTCAGGATTATGAGTCCTGCGCTCTAACCAGCTGAGCTACCCCACCCCGATTTTGCCTCACCGGGGAAACGCCCCTAGCGAATGAAGCGCGGGATGTAAGTGAAAACCCTTCACTTGCCAAGACCAAAAGATGAGGAAGGTCTTGTTTTTGCAGCATGCCCGGCCCATGCGTGGAGTTGTGTCCGAAATCGCCGAAATCATACCCGACAGTCATGTCACTACCCCCGACTGAATAACGGCTCGGTCCGCGGCTGTGCATTTGGGTGACGCGCCGGACGCTGAGCAGGTTCATCGCCGTTGCTTTGAAGGTCGGTTTCGCTTCGACTTTCTCTCGCGTGATGTAACGGGCACGCCCCCATGGAAGAGATCCCTGAGTGTCCCAAAACCTTGCTCAATGATCCAGCATTGCTTCGCAGCCGACCGGTTGAACCTCGTTTGGCAACCACCGCGGGTTCGTCGCACTGGAACAGGCCTCGTCCGCCGGAAGACGGACCGCCGTGCATCCCTTGAGCAGGCGCGGCAGGTGGGGTGCTTCGCCTTCGTTCGCGGGCCGGACAAGCACGCGCTCCACATAGCCCTCGCCAACGCTGCGTCGCGAACCCTTGTAGTCGAAGTCGGTGCCCATCAGGGCCCACCGACAGCCACTCCGCCACCAGCCGACCCTTCACCCGCTTCCTCTGCACGGTCCACTGCCATCTCTTAAATCAGACGACGCGGCCGCACTTTTACAACATTCCTTAACAGTCTTTTAACTGGAAACTTCTGCAAGATCAGCTATCTTGTCATCATGGGTTCAGGAACGGAACACTGCATATGGCGTAACCCAGGAGGAAGCTGACATGAAATTCATGGCTCATCCGGTTCTTGCCGCGACCGCGATCACGTTAGCGGCCTGTGCCACAATCACACCCTACCAGCCTGCATCCAAGCCCGGTGGCTTTGACGGCTATTCCCAAACCATATTGGAAAATGATCGCGCCCGTATCAGTTTCGGTGGTAACTCGCTTACAGACAGGGGAACGGTTGAAAACTATCTGCTTTATCGTGCCGCCGAAATGGCGGTAGAGCGGGGATTTGATCATTTCATCCTGGTCGAGCGTGACACGGAAGCCGAAACCCGCATAAATATGTCCGCGCGATCCGGACTATACGACCCATATTTCAGATATTCCTTTTTTCGTCCCCGCTATGGCTGGAGCTCCTATTACCGCTGGAGTATCTTCCACCACCTCCGTTTCCTTCGGGGATTCGGGCCTTATGGACGTTTGGCATTTTACGATCCCTGGTTTGACAATTACAGCGTGCGCGAGATAACCAGATATCGTGCGAGCGCTGAAGTCCGTTTCGGACGCGGGGCCAAACCGCCACGTGATAATGCATTCAACGCCCATGAAATTTTACAAAACCTCGGGCCCTCCATTGTTTTCCCGAAACAGAGTACCCGGTAGGGCTTGTACGCCGCCGCCGCGGAACCCGAAATCGCATCAGGCCTGTCGAGGGATTAGCCATCATGGACAACTCGTAATGCAGGCCCGCCGGATTCGCGTCAATTCCATGGCGTTTATATCCTGTTCATACCGGAATGTGTGCGCCGGAACGGCGGTCGCTGGAACCTTCACCTCGCTAAAGCGCGGGAAGGATATGTGCTTAAAATCGTCCGGTCACGGTAAAACGCGCATTCAACGGCGCCCCAACTGTTGCCTGATGCGTGGCGTGCGAGTTCGGGAAATAGAGCGTGTCCGTGAGGTTTTCAACATTGATCTGCAACCGCAGACCTTCTCTCAGGTCATAGAAAGCGGAAGCGTCAAAGCGCGTATAGGTCGGCAGAATTGCCGTATTGCTGTTGTTGATAAAGCTTTCATCCTGATATGTCAGGCCAAGGCCGACACCAAGCCGATCTGTCACCTGATAACTGTTCCAGACCGAAATCATATGCTCCGGCAGTTCACGCGGCCGCAAACCCGTCGCGCCAGATCGGTCGACCTGTTCACCGTCGAGATATGAATAGCCGACCGAGACAAACCAGCGATCTGTCGCCCGACCCTGTAGCTGCGCCTCAGCCCCCCGGGTTTGTGAGTCGATGACCTCCAGTGTTTCAGGGGCGTCGTCAGAGACCTGTGGCGAGCTTTGCTCAACCTCAAACACCGCCGCCGTCAAACTCAGCCCGGGCGTGAGGTCCCATTTTACGCCTGCTTCAAGATTGGTGAATATATCCGGATCCAGTGCATCATTATCCCCGTTGATATTGGCAAATTGCTCGCCACTGCGCGGCAGGAAGGATTCGCTATAGCTGCCGTAAATGGAGACATTGTCCTGCGGTTTATAGATCAGGCCCAGACGCGGGGAGATTTCTTCATCTTTTCTCGAACGTGTTTCGACGGCGGGAACGTTCAACACCGTAATATCAAAACTGTCAAACCGTGCCCCCAAAACGATGCTGAACATATCATTAAGTTCGATTTCATCCTGAATATAGGCGGAAAAAACCTCTACATTGGATCGGGTGTCATCGTTAAGGTCCGAGAGGAAATCATTGGATGTCTCTACATCATCCGCATTCACCCCGACACCGTTGTTCAGGGTCAACGGCCGCCTTATCAGGAAGATTTCATTATCATCCGAGGTTGTGCTCCAAAACGAATTGAAGCGGCCCTGATTCGAGTCAGTGTTAATATATTCCGCACCGACAATGACCGTGTGGTTGAAACCGCCTGTTGCAAATTCATTGATAAAGTTACCGGACAGGATCAGGTTTCGACGCTCGGTTGTATCAATATAGCCGTCCAGGGTAACATCGTCCGGTGTGTTAGCCTGGTCGTAACCAGAGACGTAGACGTTTGAGTAAACCTTGTCATAGGTCCCGTAAAACGCGCTGAAGTTGCCCTTCAGGCTGTCAGAAAAATCATGCTGCACCGCAGCCCGTACAATGTGGGCTGTGAGTTTCGTGAAATTTTCTCCGGGATCACCGAAGACAATGTCCCTGAAGGCTTCCACCGGGCGTCCGTCCGCCCCTGTCGGGATACCCCGGTCGACAAAACGGTCATGATCGACATATTCATAGGATATATCCAGAAGGGTTTCGGGGCTTGGTTCTAAGTGAAATGTCGGATAAATGCCGATTCGCTCGCCATCATAAAAATCGCGATGATTATTTAGATTTTCGTAGAAGGCATTGACCCGCAGGGCGCCAGTATCGCCGGTTTCAAGGTTACCGTCCAGCTGAAAGTCATACTCACCGAACGTGTTGACGCTAGCTTTGTAGTCCGCAAAGTTTTCACCTGCGATGCCTTTTTTCGTAACACGATTGAGAATACCACCCGTCCCGCCGCGCCCAAACAGAAGCGCATTGGGCCCCCGCAGGATTTCAACCTGCTCCAGGTTGTAAAGCGGACGGTAATATTGGACATCATCGCGTACGCCATCGACAAAGAAATCCGCCGTTGAGCGCACGCCCCGAAACACGACAGCATCCCGGTGACCCTCGCCCTGCGAGTTACTGACCCCCGGTGTGTAAAGCACAATGTCGGCAATGCTTGTAAACCCCTGCCGGATGATTTGGTCCGCCGTCGTAATAGACAGGCTTTGCGGCACATCAATGATGGGCCTCGGCGTTTTTAGCGCATTGACCTGATCAGCATATAGATACTTGCCGCGGACAATGATTTCGTCCCCATCAGCATTATGGAGCGTTTGCGCATTTGCAGTCGGTGCCGACGCTGCGAGCAGCACTGCGACACTGACACCGGATTTGAATGTCATGGAATTTACTTTCTGTAGTTTTTGTGTTGCGTCCTGTCATTGGCAGGCCGCAGGGGAAGAGAATTTCGAGGCAGGTTCCCAGGTAGAATTTCATCATGAAGTGCGATCAAACAAGGACATCTCTGGCTATTCGCCGCCAGCTGCAATGCCGGTATTGATGCTCTGGTTTGAACAACCACGATATCTCCTTTAATGAGAAGCATTCTCAAATAAATCCGGGCCATACAGAAATCAAGGACATATGCAAGTGAGAATTATTATTAAAATCATTTTTCATGCCCGTTCCATTTCAGCCTGCACGCTTGATTTTTATCTTGTCCCGATTATATGGGCGGCGCAGACGAGCCCCGTCATGGCGGGCCTTCGTTCTTGTCAGATAGGAGGTTTTGGATGCCAGGCTTGCCCGGTCATAGTTTTCAGGACAGGTTGCAGGAACAACGCGAGGCTAGGGTGGCTTTGTTGAAGCGCGCTAGGGAAGCGCAACTTGATCCGGAAGAAAAAGCCAGAAAGCTCGCCGAACGCGCCGAGCGGAATAAGCGCAAACAGGAACGCGAGGCACAGCGTGCCGCAAAACTCAGGGCTGAGCGTGAGCGTAAGGCTGCCGAACAGGCAGAACAGGACCGCATGGCCAAAATCGCTGCTGAAGCCAGGGCAAAAGCGGCAGAGGAACTGAAAAAAGCCCAGAAAGCCCGCCGTGATGCCAAATACGCGGCCCGAAAGGCCCGACGGCGGTGATAAGCTCCGTCCACCCACGGATGTATAATCCGCGAAATCACACATTTTCCCGTAAACGAAGGCCTTGTTCTGCAAGTATCCGGGGTTATGGCTGACGGCACATCATTGGGCCCATGCGGGGCGATCCGGGGATTCACCGGATTTATGACACTCCGGCAGAAAAGCCGATACCTGTGGGCGCGAGTCAGTTTTTCGGTGCCGGGAATGGATTATCTGCCGCACCGTCGTCCCCGCTCTCCGGCGATGCCAGGCCATGATTGAGCGGACCATTGCCCCGCCCCAATTTCGGTGCTGTGCGGATAGCTTCAAATACATATTCACGGGCTGCATTGACCGCTTCGTTGAGCGGCAGGCCCAGCGCAAGGCAGGCAGCAACAGAACTCGCCAGTGTGCAACCTGTGCCGTGAGTGTGTTTTGACTGGATACGGGGCGCGGTCATGACAGAGTTTTCCTTCGCGTTGACCAGTCCGTCAACGATCATCCGGCCCTTCATATGCCCCCCTTTCATCAGTGCAGCGTCAGCCCCCATGTCCAACAGTTTTTTCCCGGCCGGAATCAGGTCATTAACATTTTCCATGGTCTGACCTGTCAAGATTTCCGCCTCCGGCACATTGGGTGTAATAACATCGCAGATGGGAACGAGTTTGGTCCTGAGTGCGTTTATGGCGCTGTCCTCAAGAAGTTTGTCTCCGCTTGTAGCTACCATGACCGGATCCAGCACGACAAGTGCGGCGACATCACCCAACTCCTCGGCGACCCCATTGATAACGGCTTCGTTGCCTAGCATACCGATCTTGATGACATCCGCCCCGATATCGCTCATGACCGCCCGGACCTGGGCACGGACCAGATCAGGCGAGAGCATTTCAACCTGCTGCACGCCGAGCGTATTCTGCACCGTGATCGCCGTGATCGCCGTGGCGGAGTAGGCCCCGAAGGCGGCGCAGGCCTTGATATCGGCCTGGATACCCGCACCGCCCCCGGAGTCAGACCCGGCGATAACGAGAACGCGGGGAATGTCAGAATCAGCCATCGGGCAAAAGACTCGCGGCGGGAACATCCTCAGCAAATCCCGCAGTGCGCGGGATAAGGTGATGGTCGTTTCCCGACAGTCTAAACCGCGCTCCCGCCAACGGTCATATTTTCCAAATAAAGCGTTGGTTGTCCTACACCCACAGGAATATCCTGCCCGGCCTTTGAACACACGCCGATGCCGGGGTCAATTTCAAGGTCGTTTCCGATATGTTTGATCTGTGTGAGTACGGTCGGACCATCGCCGATAATGGTGGCGCCTTTCAGGGGTTCCTCAATCTTCCCGTTTCGCACACGATACGCTTCGGTGCATTGGAAGACAAATTTGCCGGAGGTGATATCCACCTGTCCACCGCCGAAACTCGTAGCGAAGACTCCGTCTTTCAACTCTGAAAGGATGGCTTCGGGCTCCTCATTGCCGCCCAGCATGAACGTATTGGTCATGCGCGGCATGGGAGAATGGGCGAAGTTTTCGCGGCGGCCGTTGCCGGTGGGTTTGACGCCCATCAGGCGGGCATTCATCCGGTCCTGCATGAAGCCTCTCAGAATACCGTCTTCGATCAGGACTGTGCGTTCTGTCGGTGTGCCCTCATCATCAAAGGTGAGTGAGCCGCGGCGGTCAGCAAGTGACCCGTCATCGACCACGGTCACACCAGGCGCAGCGACCCGCTCGCCGAGCTTGCCGGAAAAGGCCGATGTGCCTTTACGGATGAAATCGCCTTCCAGACCGTGCCCGACAGCTTCATGCAACAGGACCCCGGGCCAACCGGGACCGAGCACCACATCTGTTTGTCCGGCGGGGGCGGGAACAGACTCGAGATTGACTCTGGCCTGGCGCAGGGCTTCGCGGGCCAGGGCTTTCCAGTTGTCCGGATCAATCAGACTCTCATATGTGCGGCGCCCGCCCGCGCCGGCATAGCCGTTTTCACGGCGCCCGTCTTTTTCGCACGTTATGGAAATGTTCAGCCGCACCAATGGCCGGATGTCATCATAGTGCTCTCCTCCTGCGCGCAGAATGGACACATGGCGTCGGGAACCGCTAACCGTTGCCGAGACTTGCACCACAGACGGATCAAGCGCCCGGCACCAGGTATCAATTTCCTGCAAGAGGTCTACCTTGTCACCAAAAACCGGTG
Source organism: Hyphomonadaceae bacterium (assembly GCA_014324115.1). GTDB lineage: Bacteria > Pseudomonadota > Alphaproteobacteria > Caulobacterales > Maricaulaceae > JACOMS01. The sequence continues at coordinate 15,549 of JACOMS010000016.1, read as the reverse complement.
AGGCAGTGGGGTCAGTATCTGTGTAGAGTTTGCTGTTTGTTCGATGCGGCGGCTCGGCAACGGGTCTGTCATATCCCTGTTTTGCCATAACCACAGCATTCGAGGCGCGGCGGAGCGCGACTTCGGTCAGGTCTGTGCTCTGGGCAAAACCACTGGTATCACCAACCACGCAACGCAGGCCGAAGCCGCTGCTCGTATCAAAACCGGCAGTCTTGAGGCGACCGTCGTCAAAGGTGAGCGATTCGGAAGCGCTGCGCTCGACAAACAGGTCGCCGTCATCGGTACCGGACAGTGTCTCGTCCACAATTGCCTGCGCCCGCGCTGCATCAAGTCCGGAACCTTCGAAAATGTAGTCTTTCATCTTGAATCCGATAGAAAAAACTCAATTGAATGGGAAACTCTTCACCATTAGTGCTTTATCTAGGAGGCGTCATCCGGTATTCCAAACGCTGAATGTTGAAAATGCGACAATCCGCATCGGAAATTCACCCTGACGCGAAGCGTTTTCTGGCGTATTGATGAAGCAGATTTGCAGGCGAGCTTGCCCGGTTTTGAGAGATTTTCATGCATTTGCCAAAGATTGCATCATCAACAGCTGTAACGGGATTGACGGGGTCAATGTCGGCTGCCGCCCGGGCAGCAGAGCCGGTTGACGGCGGTATCGGGTTTCAGGAAGCGGTAACACCGGTCATGGAAAAGCTGACATGGTTTCACAACTGGATGCTGATGCCCATTATTACCGGCATTGTCCTGCTTGTACTTGCGCTGATAATTTATATCATGGTCCGGTTCAACGAGAAGGCGAATCCGCAACCGAGCAAGACCTCGCACAACACACTTATCGAAGTCATCTGGACGGTTATACCGGTGATTATTCTGCTCGTCATGATTGTTCCAAGTATGCGGCTTTTGTATTTTCAGGACGCGCTTCCCGAAACCGAAATGACGATCAAGGCGACAGGAAATACCTGGAACTGGGAGTACAGCTATATCGACCATGAAAATATCGACTCTTTCGTCTCCAGCATGCTGGAGGAGCGGACGGACGCCGAGGCGGAAGGCAAACCTTATTTACTGGGCACCGACTTCCCCCTGGTTGTGCCGTCCGGTACCAGGGTGAAGGTCCTGGTCACATCCAATAACAACCTGCATTCTTTTGCCGTGCCGGCATTCGGTATCAAGATCGATGCCATACCCGGACGCATCAACGAGACGTGGTTCGAGGTTTTCGAGGGAAGGGAAGGCACGTATTACGGGCAGTGTTCGGAACTCTGCGGTGTCCGCCACGCTTACATGCCCATTGAAATCCGGGTTGTGACCAGGGACGCGTTTGCAGACTGGGTCGCCAATGACGGGGCTTTCACGACCACAGTCGCAACAAACACATCAGGCGGACAAACCGCTGCGCAGCAATAGCAGGAGCTAACCATGGTAGCTGTTTATGGTGACGATCACGTGGATAGCGGCAGACCGGGCTTTTTTACCCGCTGGTTCTATTCAACAAACCACAAGGACATTGGAACACTGTACTTGGTATTCGCGATCATTTCCGGCCTGATTGGCGGGTATCTGTCTCTCATGATGCGTCTGGAGCTGGCCGAGCCGGGGGTCCAGATTTTTGAAAGCGAGCACCAGTACAATGTATTCATCTCCATGCACGGCCTGATTATGATTTTCTTCATGGTGATGCCGGCCCTGATTGGCGGATTCGGGAACTGGTTTGTGCCGATCATGATCGGTGCACCGGATATGGCGTTTCCGCGCATGAACAATTTATCCTTCTGGCTTCTGCCGGTTGCACTGGTGTGTCTGCTGATTTCCTTCTTTGTGCAGGGAGATGCCTCCGGGAACGGCTTTGGCGGGGGGTGGGTGATGTATCCACCGCTTTCCACAAGCGGATCACCCGGACCGGCCTTTGATTTCGTTATTATCGGCCTGCTGGCGGCAGGCTTCTCCTCCATTTTCGGCGCCATTAATTTCATCACGACGATTCTCAACATGCGCGCCCCCGGCATGACCATGCACAAAATGCCTTTGTTTGCGTGGGGGGTTCTTGTCACAGCCTTCCTGTTGTTGCTGGCACTTCCGGTCCTGGCGGCGTCCCTGTTTATGCTCTTCACAGATCGCATTCCGGGCGGCACAGGTTTCTTTGATCCGGCGATGGGTGGTGATCCGGTGATGTTCCAGCACCTGTTCTGGTTCTTCGGCCACCCCGAAGTTTACATTATGATTCTTCCTGCCTTCGGCATCATTTCGCATGTCGTTTCAACATTCTCCAGAAAGCCCATCTTCGGCTATCTCGGCATGGCATATGCCATGGTTGCCATTGGTGTTGTTGGCTTCATCGTGTGGGCGCATCATATGTATACGGTCGGCATGAACGTGAACCTCAAGGCCTATTTCATGGCGGCGACTCTTGTGATTGCGGTACCGACGGGGATTAAAATTTTCTCGTGGCTCGCGACTATGTGGGGCGGGTCAATCCGTTTCACAATCCCCATGCTCTGGGCCCAGGCTTTCATCTTTCTCTTTGTAATCGGCGGTGTGACAGGCGTTGTCCTGGCCAATGCCGGCGTTGACTCTGCCCTGCATGATACCTACTATGTTGTGGCTCATTTCCACTACGTGCTGTCCATGGGTGCGGTCTTCGGTATTTTCTGCGGATTTTATTACTGGTTCGGCAAGATGAGTGGGCTTCAATATAACAAATGGCTCGCGACGATCCATTTCTGGTTTTCTTTTGTCGGTGTGAACCTGATCTTCTTCCCGCAGCATTTCCTCGGGATGCAGGGTATGCCGCGCCGATACATCGACTATCCGGATGCATTCTCCCTGTGGAACAAGGTTTCATCCTACGGTTCTTACGTCACATTGATCGGAACCCTGTTCTTCTTTGTAATGTTGATCGAGGCATACATATCCCGCCGCCGTGTCAGTGATAATTATTGGGGCGAGGGTGCAACGACACTGGAGTGGACACTATCGTCTCCACCGCCCTTTCATCAGTTCGACACCTTGCCGCGCATCGGCAGGGATGATCATCACTAGGTTGAATGGTTCCCGGATCAGGAAATAGTTACGAAGTGTTGCACGGCTCCGCAAACACAGAATCAAATATCACCGGTTCCATCGGCACGGCGACACCGGGTGATTACTTCGCTCTGATGAAGCCGCGCGTGATGAGCCTGGTCGTATTCACGGCTTGGGTCGGTTACATCTGTGCGCCGTTGAGCCTGCCCCCGTGGAATGCAATCATGGCCATTCTGGCGATTGCCGCAGGCGCCGGATCAGCCGGAGCCCTGAACATGTGGTATGATGCAGATATCGACGCCCGGATGACCCGCACGCGCAAACGTCCTGTTCCACGCGGGGTTGTTTCCCGTAACAGCGCCTTGACGTTCGGCATTATCGTCGGTGCTTTCTCGATCTGGATGCTCGGTCTTGCGACAAACTATGTCGCCTCCGGCCTGTTGGCTTTCACGATCTTTTTCTACGCTGCAATCTATTCCATGTGGCTCAAACGGAGAACACCGCAAAACATTGTCATTGGAGGGGCTGCAGGCGCCTTTCCGCCGGTGATCGGTTGGGCTGCCGCGACGGGCGAGGTGACGGTCAATGCCGTCATTCTTTTCGCGATCATCTTTTTCTGGACACCGCCGCATTTCTGGGCGCTGGCGCTCTGCAAGACCAGCGATTATGACAAGGCAGGCATTCCCATGATGCCGAACGTCAAAGGCGCGGCTTCAACACGCCTGCAGATATTTATCTACACTGTCATCCTGTCCGGTGTCGCTATCCTGCCTGTTTTCACGGGGCTTGCAGGTCAGACCTATGCGATCGCGGCATTTGCACTCAATACGCTCTTCATCGCGCTGGCGTTGCAGGTCCGGCGGTCACAAGCCGGGGAAACTGCACGCGCTGACAAGGCTTCGCTTTACGCTGTCGGGACAGGCAATAGGGCGGCGCGTAATCTGTTTGCCTTCTCAATGCTTTATCTCTTCGGATTGTTTGGCGCCCTGGCTGTCGATGTTGTTATCGGGGATGTGGCCAATGTCTGAACACAAACCCACAGACGCGGAAATCGCGGCGCGCAACAAGCGCAATGTCGCCCTCGCATTGACCCTGTTCGCCCTTGTCCTTGTCATCTTTTTCACCATGATCAGCCGGGGAACCGCAGCCGGATGAGTGCGAACCGTAAAACAGTCATCATACTCATCGGCGCGGCCCTGGTGATGCTGGGCCTCGGCTTTGCGTCCAAACCGCTCTACGATACATTCTGCCGTGTAACCGGCTTTGGCGGGACGCCCAAGATTGCAGAAGCCAATAACAGCGAAGTCATTGACCGCACGGTTCGTGTTTATTTCGATGCCAACACTGCGCCGGACCTGCCATGGAAATTTGAACCCGAACAACGCTACATGGATATACAGCTCGGCCGGTCCGGTCTGGCCTATTACAATGTGAAAAACGACTCCCCTGTATCCCTGGTGGGTACGGCGACATTCAACGTGACTCCCATAAAGGCCGCACCTTACTTCATCAAGACCGAGTGCTTCTGTTTCCAGGAACAGCGGGTTGAACCGGGACAGGAAATCAGCATGCCGGTGCTGTTTTTTGTCGAGCCGCTCATGAACGGCGAGGCGCGTCTTGACGATGTACGTGAAATCACGCTGTCCTATACATTTTTCAGAGTGGAAAACCCGATACAGGACACGCATGCGGCGCAGGGCCGCGACGCGTTAAACTAGAAAATCCGACATTGCGACACGACACCAACGTGGCTACAGTGGCGCAAGTCTGATTGCGAGAGACCCGCGGAGGGAATTGTGGCCGGAGCACATGCCGTAGAACATGACTATCACCTGGTACCGCCCAGTCCATGGCCGTTCCTGTCAGGAGTTGCCTGTCTGGTTTGGGGACTGGGCATGGTGGTATTTTTTACCGGACTGGTTGACCGCAATCCGGCCAGCCCGGATGTGATGACCGAGTTTTTCTTCGCCCGGGGTCTTGATACGATTCAGGGCAGGGATGCCTCGAACGGCGGCTGGATTATCCTGCTTCTGGGCAGTCTGTTCGCCGCCTATGTCATGTATCGCTGGTGGCGCGATGTTGCAAAGGAATCCGTACAGGGCGATCATACGCCTGTGGTGGATATAGGCCTGCGTTACGGCATGATCCTGTTTATCATGCAGGAAGTCATGTTCTTTGTCGGCTGGTTCTGGATGTTTTTCGAAATCGGACTGTTCCATAAGGTTCGAACGGGCTGGAATACGGATATTCTCGAAAACGCCGAAGGTTACGGAAACTGGCCTCCACCGGATGTGACAACCATAGACCCATGGCATCTGCCGCTGATGAACACGCTTGTCCTTCTCCTGTCCGGCACAACGGTTACCTGGGCACACCATGCACTGATAAACGGCAATCGCAAGGGGGCGAAATGGGGCCTCGGATTGACCATTCTTCTCGGTATCTTCTTCACCTTGTTGCAGGGTATAGAGTATGTTCACGCCTTTGATTACCGTGAAGATGGTGCGTTCTGGCTTTCAACCAATGTGTATGGCTCCGCCTTCTTCCTCGCGACGGGCTTTCACGGTCTGCACGTTGTGATCGGGACAATTTTCCTGTTGGCGATTTGGTTGCGTCTGATGAACGGCGGGTTGAAACCCGAAAAGCACTTCGGTCTTGAAGCGGCGGCTTGGTACTGGCACTTTGTTGATGTCGTCTGGCTGTTCCTTTTCGCCTTTGTCTACGTTGTGTTCCAGTAGGTGAGTGGATCGCCTCCACCCTCACCTGTAAAGACCGGTCTGCTTGGCCGATGTCCGCGGTGCGGCGAAGGCTCGCTTTTTAATGGATTTCTGAAATTCGCACGGTGCTGCGAGAGCTGCGGCCAGAGTTTCGAACAGGAAGACGCCGGGGACGGCCCCGCATTTTTCGTTATGTCGATTGTCAGTTTGATCATTGTGCCTCTGGCGCTGGCATTTCATTTTGTTTCCGGTTCGCCCATGTGGTTGACCCTGTTGATTTGGCTGCCGCTGATGATCGTCATGGCACTGGGGATGTTGCGCCCGGCCAGAGGGTTGATGTTCAATCTGCAATGGAAACATGACGCGCGTGAAATCCGGAATGAGGATATGGACCAATAATGTCGTTTCGGTTCCGCCCGTTTCCGGGACTGACAGTTTTCACCCTCATGGCCGTTGCCGTTCTGATGACCCTCGGCACATGGCAATATCATCGCCTGCAATGGAAAACCGGCTATCTCGCCGGGATCGAAGAAGCTGCGACGTCACCGCCTTTCACATCCGTATCCGGAATTGAAGCAGCCCTTTCGAATGGGGATCCGATTGACTTCCGGCGTGTGGAATTGAATGGCGGATTTCGATCCATGGACCCGCCGTTTTTCGTGTTTACAGCCGTTAATCGTGATGTCAGCTGGCGCGTTTTTCATGTCTTTGACGACGGTGGCCTGTCCGTTTTTGCGGCCACGGATATTGTGCCGGAGGACAATAGGGATTCTCTGAAAATAATTGCGGAAGATGCAACTCTGGCAGGGTATGTTCGCGCCTGGCGCAAACCGGGATGGCTGGCCCCCCAAAGCTCGCCTCATGAAAACCGCTGGTTCGGATTTAACCCTGTGCCGGAGGAGTATGACTGGGCGGATCAGGTCAGCGGCCCTGTCAAGACCCGATATTATATTGATGCGGTGTCGGGGGCTGATGCAGCCGATGCCTTGCCGGTCAAACGTCCCGAAATCGCGAATAATCACCTTGATTACATGCTGACCTGGTACGGCCTCGCTCTGGCGCTTCTCGTAATCTACGGCATTTTGCATCAGCGCGAGGGGCGCCTGACCCTGACATGGAAATAGGGCTATGATATTAAGGCGGTCCCGGGAAACCGAATTATTCGGACAGGCGACGGGCGGGGGTGTTCGCCTGCGCCATCCCGGGCGGGCGGATTACAACGCATGGGCAGAGCTGCGCCGCAGCAACGCCGACTACCTGTCCCCGTGGGAGCCGGATTGCGATGAGGCAAGTCTGACACGCAACAGCTACCGGGCCCTGCTGAACGCCTGCAGGCGCATGATTGAGAAGGGACGAGGCTATCCGTTCCATATTTTCCGCGCCGATGACAATACACTTGTTGGCGCCGTCAATGTCACGCAGGTTCTGCGACAACCGACCCGGAGCGCCCATCTCGGATATTGGCTGGGGCAGCGATATGCCGGGCGGGGTTATGCCCGCGCGGCGGTCAGGTCTGTACTGGAGTATTGTTTCAACGATTTGGGACTGCACCGGATCAATGCAGCTGTACAGGCGGATAACGAGCTGTCTGTCAGACTTTTGCAGGCCCTCGGGTTCACCCGTGAGGGTACGGCCCGCGGATATCTTAAAATTAATGGGCACTGGCGCGATCATGATGTTTATGCTTTGCTGAGCAGTGACTGATACCCGTCCGCGTATGCGCGATACGTGCCCGAATGAGTGGCAAAGGTGCCTGAATTCGTGTATACAAGGATTGACAGATAAGGAAGGACGATATGGCCACTCTCGCGATCAATGGAAAACCTTACAACCTGAACGTGCCTGACGATACGCCGCTGCTATGGGCGATTCGGGAACAGACCGGGCTGACGGGAACAAAATTCGGCTGCGGCGCGGCGCTTTGCGGGGCCTGTACACTGCACGTAAACGGTCAACCCGTCCGTTCCTGTATCACCTATGTCGGCGATGTGGACGGTCAGGAGATCACAACCATTGAAGGCATTAAAAACGCCGACGGCACGCTCCACGCCGTGCAGCAGGCGTGGTTGGATCACCAGGTGCCGCAATGCGGGTATTGCCAGTCCGGGCAGATCATGTCCGCCGTATCTCTGTTGAACGAAAACCCCGACCCCGCGGACGAGGACATTGATGCAGCCATGTCCGGCAATATCTGTCGCTGCGGCATGTACACCCGCATTCGGGCAGCGATCAAAAACGCAGCCGGGAGGCTATAGGAGGCCGTTATGGGAAAATGGACACGACGCGGATTTATCGCTACCGGTCTCGTAACCGGCGGAGCGCTTGCGGTCGGTGTGGCGATCCGGCCGGGCCATCGCGGCCCGAAACTGGCCGGATATGTGGTCGACGGGGATGAAAAACTTCTGGTCACCTGGGTCAAGGTACATCCTGATAATACAGTCACCGCCATTATCCCCCATGGTGAAATGGGGCAGGGTGTGCACACGGCCCTGGGTGCCATGCTGGCCGAGGAAATGGACGCTGACTGGGACAATCTGCAGGTCATGGAAGCCCCGGCCGAAAAGGCGTATGCCAATTTCGTACTGGCCCGCGAATTCATCCTCGGTGACAAAGCCCCCGAAGGCTGGGTACTTGATACAGTCAACGGCGCATTTCTGACACTGACCAAGTCCATGAATTTGCAAATCACAGGCGGCAGTACGTCCGTGCGCTTTACGGGCAAGGGTGCGATGCAGACAGCCGGTGCGGCAGCCCGCGAAATGATCATGAAAGCAGCAGCCAGAGAGTGGGGTGTGCCGGTCAGCTCGCTTCGCACCGAAAAAAGCCATGTCTACGGCCCTGACGGACAATCCGCACCTTACGGTGAGTTTGTTGAACGCGCCGCCGGGATCAAACCGTCAATTTCACCCAGGCTCAAGGCTCGTAAGGATTATGTGCTCATGGGCCAAAGTCTGCCGCGTATTGACTTACCGGGCAAAGTCGACGGTTCGGCCAAATTCAGTATTGATGCACAGGTGCCGGGCATGAAATACGCGACCGTAAAGGCTGCCCCCGTACTCGGCAACAAGGTCAAATCCATGGACGCGCGCGAGGCTAGATCCATGCCGGGCGTGATCAATGTGCTTGATATGGGCGGTTTTGTCGCTGTTATTGCCGATGGGTACTGGCAGGCGAAACAGGCCATGGATTTCGTCCATGTGGAATTCGAAAGCAGTGATGCCGACACGTGCGATGATGCGACTCTGTCGGCGCAATACAATCAGGCGCTGGATACGGGTAAGCAGAAGACATGGCATCGGCAGGGCGATGTCAAAAAAGCTGCCGGAAAGGCCGCCTTGACCTATTCCGCCGACTACCGGGTGCCGTTTCTGGCCCATGCCTGCATGGAGCCGATGAACGCCACCGCTTGGGTCCGCGATGGAAAATGCGATATCTGGACCGGTACACAGAACCCGCTCGGCACGCGCGCAGCCACGGCCGAAACCCTGGGCATGGATTTTGACAATGTGAGGGTGCACACGGCCTTCATGGGCGGCGGTTTCGGTCGGCGGGCGACCCCCGACTATAGCAATCAGGCGGCCCGCATCTCGCAACAGACCGGCCTGCCTGTCAAGCTGATTTGGTCGCGCGAGGAAGACATACAGCAGGACCATTACCGTCCGTCCGCCGTAAGCCGCCTGTCTGCCTCCCTCGACGGGAATAAAATGCCGACAGGATGGGACAGTCTCTTCACACACAGGATGGACCCGGAAGAGGCGGCCCTCTGTATCTATGACATTCCGAACCAGAGTATCCGTTATGTGGAAAGTCCGAGCCATATCCGCTTTGGCCCGTGGCGGTCGGTTGATCACACACAGCACGGCTTTTTCACCGAAAGTTTCATTGACGAGCTCGCTCATAATGCGGGCAAGGATCCCTATGCGTTTCGCCGGGCGCTTTTGAAATCCAGACCCCGCCATCGCAGAGTGCTGGATACGGCAGCGAACATGGCGGATTGGGGGGCGCCGCTCCCGGAAGGTCGGGCAAGGGGCATCGCAATTGTTGACAGCTTCATGACCGTTGTGGCTGAAGTGGTGACCGTGGACGTGACTGGCCCCGAACCCCGTGTACTCCATGTCGCCTGTGCCGCTGATGCGGGGATGGCTGTCAACCCTGACGGGTTCAGGGCGCAGATGGAAAGCGGCATAATTTACGGACTGACATCCGCCCTTTACGGGCAGATCAGCATCACCGACGGTGCCGTCGATCAAAGTAATTTTCACGACTACCGGATGATTCGCATGAATAACGCCCCCGGTATTGATGTGGAAATCATTCAAAGCGACGCGCCGTTAGGCGGAGCCGGAGAGCCGGGCACGCCCCCTGTAACCCCCGCGTTCACCAATGCGATCTACGCGGCAACAGCCAGGCGGATACGGGAACTCCCGGTCATGAACCATGATTTTGGAGGTGTGGGCTAAGACCGGTCAGGCCCGCCCCCCGGCCCCCGACAGCATATCCGGCGTGATACCCAGTATCCCCAGCGCCCGGCTCCACTTGGTTTTCATGTCTTTGTCAAAAATGAGGCTCTCCGGGGCGTCGACGACCATCCAGACATTTCGGGCTATTTCATGTTCCAGCTGCCCCGCCGCCCATCCGGAGTAGCCGACGATGAGCACGGCCTGGTCGGGAGCCTGGTCTGTGGTCAGTGAAATCAGGGCGTCCTGATCTGAGGACAGGGCCAGAGTCTCCGACAGCCGCATGCAGGTTTCCGGGAAATAGTAATCCGCCGTGTGCAGGACAAAGCCGCGATTGATGTCCACAGGCCCGCCGTCGAGCACAGGGCTGTCCGCGATTGCCACAGAGGCCTTGATACCCGTTTGTTCCAGCATGTCCGACAAAAACGGCCCTTTGGTCTTGTTGATAATGACACCCATGGCCCCGTTTTCATCATGGGAGCACATATAGATAACGGCCCGATCAAAGCGGGGGTCTTCCATACCCGGCATGGAGACAAGGAATCTTCCGCCCAGTTTTGTTGATTCGATATTTTCCACGCCTCCGACATGGAGTAACGGCAGGAAAAATTCAAGGGCTTGAGCCGTTACATTCAGCCTGATCACAGAACCAATCCGTCCGGTGCGTCTTCAATTTACCGGACAGGGGCCGCCGGGCAGTCCTGCCGCGCTCTTGCGGAAATATCTCAAATGTGCAAATGTGCGGTGACATGAATATGTGAATCGGCTTTCATGAATCTGTTCAATCGCAAGACTCTCGCACGCCATATCAGGGCCCGCCGCATCCAGCCTGCCGCCATTCCCGAAAATCACCTGGCCGCCCTTCAGGCCTGGGCCGGGCTGATCCGGGACGGTCGTATCTACACACTGAAAGAGGTCGCCCTGCACGGGCAATTCACTGCAAAAATTGTCGAAGACGTGCTTGGCTATCACGGCCCTGCGGGGGGTGCGGAATATACCGTGGCGACCGAACAAACGATCCTGCGGGGCAGTGTTGATCTGGCCCTTGGGCGCTTTGGCGGGACGTGCCCTGAAATCCTGGCCCCGTTCGAGCTCAAGGGGGCCGATATCCGCGACCTCGATGCGATCATGCCGGGACGTAACAAAAGCCCCGTTCAGCAGGCGTGGGAATACGCCATGAACGCGCCGGGCGTGAAATGGGTTCTGGTGTCCAACTACATCGAACTGCGCCTCTACGGGTTCGGGGAAGGCACCGCCGCCTATGAAACTTTCCGGCTCGACCGGCTCACCGAACCGGATGAGTACGCCCGCTTCATGCTGCTTCTGTCGGCGGACAACCTGCTGTCGGGCCGCACCCTTGATCTGCTCGGGGAAAGCCGCCGCGAGGACAGGGATATTACCGACAGGCTTTACTTGGACTACAAGACGCTGCGCCTTCGACTCCTGGGCGCGGTGCAGGCGGCCGACGACAGGATTGAGGACCTGGATGCCATCGCCCTGGCCCAGAAGATTCTTGACCGTGTGCTGTTCGTCGCCTTTGCCGAAGACACCGGTCTTTTGCCCGATAACACCCTTACCAAAGCCTTTGCCGCCCGTGATCCCTACAACCCGCGCCCGGTGTGGGAAAATTTCAAGGGCCTGTTCCGGGCCATCGACGAAGGCAGCGATGCGCTGAAAATCCCCCGCTACAACGGCGGGCTGTTCCATCCCGATGCGGTCATCAACGGCCTTGATCTGCCCGACAGTATCTGCGAAGGCTTCAAGGCCCTGGGCGACTACGACTTTGCGTCCGAGGTGTCCGTTACCGTCCTGGGCCATATCTTTGAACAATCCATTGCGGACGTGGAACGCCTGCAGGCCGATGCCCGGGGCGAGGAACAGGACCCCGGAAAGACCGGCGGCACCAGCGGGCGGCGCAAGCGCGACGGGGTGGTCTACACGCCCGATTACATCGCGCGGTTCATCGTGGCCGAAACCCTGGGCACTCATCTGAAGGAAGCCTTTGCAACCATCCTGCGCGACCATGCCGGGAAGGGTGCTGACCCCGGCGACTACGCCGCAATCCCCTGGCGCACAAAATCAGCCGAGCTGGAGGCGTGGCAGGCCTACCGTGAGCGCATCAGGACCCTGCGCATTGTCGATCCCGCCTGCGGTTCCGGTGTGTTCCTCATCATGGCCTTCGACTTCCTGAAGGCCGAGCTGTCCCGCGTGAATGACAAAATCAGGGACCTCCGGTCTGAGGCCGAACACTTCGGCCATCTGCTGGATTACATCCCTGACAGCGAAATCCTGTCAAACAATCTTTTCGGCGTGGACGTGAATGCGGAAAGCGTCGAAATCACCAAACTGTCCCTCTGGATCAAGACCGCCCGGCGCGGCAAGGTGCTGGACAGCCTCTCGGATACGATCCGCGTGGGGGATAGCCTGATTGAAGACAGTAACTTTGCCTATCTTGATCACCCCTTCACCTGGGAGAGTGCGTTCCCGGACATCTTTGCCGAAGGCGGGTTTGACGTGGTGCTGGGCAATCCGCCCTATGTGCGTCAGGAGCTGTTCTCGGGCCTCAAACCGTATCTGCAAGGCCGGTTTGAAAGCTATCACGGTGTCGCCGATCTCTACTGCTACTTCTACGAACGCGGTTTGCGCCTTCTGAAACCGGGCGGGCGTTTGGGCTATATTTCGTCGAGCACTTTCTTCAAGACCGGATCGGGCAAGCCGCTGCGCGAATACCTGTTGCGGGAGGCCGCGATTGAGAGCGTGGTCGATTTCGGCGACCTGCAGGTGTTCGAAGGCGTGACGACCTATCCGGCGATTCTGATCCTTAAGCGCGGGGCCGCGCCCGAAGGCCATGAGTTGCGGTTCTGGAAGGTGGACACGCTGTCTGAAACAAACTTTCTGGCGGGCTGGGAAGCCGCCCGCGGCCCCTATCCGCAGGCCGCCCTCGGTTCCGGATCATGGGAGTTGGAACAACCGGTGCTGCGCATCCTGCGCGAGAAAATCAGGACGGGGCGCAAGACCTTGAAAGAGGTCTACGGATCGCCGCTCTACGGTATCAAGACCGGCCTGAACGCCGCCTTCGTGATTGATACACCGACAAAAGAACGGCTTTGCGCCCGAGATCCGAAATCCGCCGAACTGCTGAGACCGCTGCTTAAGGGAAATGAACTGATTCGTTGGCGCGTAGAGTCCCAGGGAAATTGGATCATCTACATCCCCAAGAACCGGATCGACATTGAGGATTATCCGGCGATCCGGGATTGGCTGTTGCCGTTCAGGGAGCGCCTGGAGAAGCGGTCGGCCAAACAGCAATGGTTCGAGCTGCAACAGGCGAAGGAAGCCTATGTTTCGGCATTTGAGGCGCCTAAAATCGCATACATTGAGGTTTGCGATCGCGGTCCGTTTTCTTTCGAACCACATGGCTTCTACCAAGAGGCTACTACCTTTTTGATACCGTCTTCGGACTTGGCGTTGCTTGCACTTCTCAATTCTCGCGTGGCGTGGTTTTTCTTTGTTGGAACTACAACTATTTTTAGAGGTGGTTATTTTCGCATGAAAAATCAATTTGTTGAGCTTCTCCCAATCCCCGATATGTCCGCCCATGCCAAATCGTCCCTTGAGGAACTATCGGTAAGCGCGCAGCACACTGCAGAGCAGCGGCTTCAACTCCAAACCGCCCTCACGCGCCGTATCCCCGACCTGTGCCCGCCGGAGCGGGCCCCCAAACTGACCGCCAAGCTCAGGCAATGGTGGGCCCTGCCGGATTTCGCCGCCTTCCGGGCCGAGGTCAAAAAAGCCTTCAAGGCCGACATCCCGCTGTCCGAGCGTTCGGATTGGGAAGACCGGATCAGTCGCGACCGCGCCGAAATCGCCCGCCTTGCCGCCGGGATTGCCCGGGCCGAGGCGCAAATCGACAGCATCGTCTATGATCTGTTCGAGCTGACGCCTGAAGAAATTACCCTGCTGGAAGCCGCAATCTGACCCACCCGGCCTGTTTCTGGAAGGGCAAGCCGCCGGATACCACCCATGTATCACCGATTGACACAGGCACCGTTTCATGACACATGCCCGGCGATGATCCAGAGCACCAAAGGAAAGCCGATCCGGGACGTTCTGGACAACAGGGTTGGCAAGGGCTTTCCCGCCGCTGTCATGAAAGCTGCCCGCCGCAAGCTGACCATGCTTGATGCCGCAAACACACTTCAGGATTTGCGGGCGCCGCCCGGCAACAGGCTTGAGAGGCTGCAAGGGGACCGGAAAGGGCAACATGCGATCCGGGTCAATGACCGGTGGCGCTTCTGTTTCGTCTGGACCGACAGCGGTCCCGCCGATGTCGAGTTTACGGACTACCACTGAAAGAAAATGCTGCAGAGCCTATGGTCGGCTGATTTCGGGTTGAATGTTCAATAAAGTTAAGTTATAGATAGTATATATGCCATAAAAGGGATACACTTCGCCTCCGGAAGGATGCGCCATGAAGAAGGATGCGCCATGAAAATAATGACCGATCCCTGCCACCCCGGCGAAATTCTCAAGCACGAGTTTCTTGAGCCCCTGGGCGTTTCAGCCGTTAGCCTTGCGAAGGTGATCGGCGTGCCGCGCCGCTGCGTCGAAAGCCTGGTGAAGGAACAGACCGGCGTTACCTCCGACATAGCCCTGCGTCTGTCCAAGGCGCTGGGGACCACCCCTGAGTTCTGGATCAACATGCAGGCGAATTTCGACCTGGCCTCGGCACGCAGGAGCGTCAATGTGTCAGGCATCAAACCGCTTGTTGCGGCCTTAACGGCCCGTGACCCTGGTTCCCTGTCAGTCTGAACCTGGTTCCCTGTCAGTCTGAAGCGGCCGGGGCGTATCAGGGACCAAGATAGTATGACACATGGCTTCCCATACGTTTACTGCATTCAAAATAAAGAAGGCCCCGGAGAAAAGAAGTAAAACTCCGGGTCCCGACCGTCCCGCGAAGATGTCGGACACGGCCCTGCGCATTGAAATTTACGCAGCTATCTTATGCGCACGTAGCGGTTTTCTGCGTGCCTCCTGATCATAGTAATCTGGACACCTCCATCAACAGATTGATTTTGAGTTAATATCGTTGATGTTTGAGTAATTTCAGTCAGGGGTCCGGTTGCACGCCCTTTGTGGCGCCCGTTTTGGGGCGCTTTAGCGGCCTTTTGGGCTGATAATCCGGATTTCAGGCACACTTCACCCGCTGTGTTTCGTGGTAAATCAGGCGTTGCAGGTTGTAGGCCATGTTAGCCATGCCGATTTTGATTGTGGCGCGGGCCAAGCCAATGGTCCTGACTTTCAGACCCATGCGGTGTTTCTGATCGGCGAAGGGATGTTCGACA
>JACOMS010000015.1:2105-30844 GCA_014324115.1 Hyphomonadaceae bacterium | reverse complement strand
CGCTTGAGTCGTTCGTCAAAGTCGAATAGGTCGTGTTGTGCCATACTAAACAGGAATCATACTTCACGCCAAAAATCCAGGGGTTATTGGAAGTGTTCATCTGTACGGCGGTGGCCCCAAACGGAGACGGTAATCCCGGTTCGGCCATGCTGCCGGTCAAAGTCAAAGCCACCACACCGGTTATAGCGACATCCTGCCCCGTCGGTTTCACAGAAATCCTCGGTTCTTCACTGAATGTACCGACTATTTGTCACGGGCCACTCGGCAATCTTTCCGGGTTCGCGGGTGTGCTGACAGAATCGGCGACGATTCCATATGTGGAGGGTATTGTCTATGCGTTGGGCGGGCGTCTTGACATGGGGCAGGCCAGCCCCGGCCCTTGCCCGGACGACGTGGCACCGGTTGTGCTGACCATTGAGCCCGGTCTAACCCCGGGCGGTGTCGGTGAAGGTACGGATGTTGAATACATTCAGGTTCACAACAGTTCCGGCGATGGCATGAGGTTCCGGGGCGGAACTGTGAACGCGAACTACCTCGTTCTCACCGGTAATGCCGACGGGCAGCCGGACATGGACGAAGGCCATACGGGTAGCATCGAATACATGGTCGGTGTGCCGCGCGAGGCCGACAGTTCGGACAGCGGTATTGAAGTCCGCTCTGTTGCGCCGGGGGTGGAACCACAGTCTCGTTCCCTGATTTCCAACTTTACCCTGCTGGCCGCAAACAACACCACGGGGCAGAGGGAAAAACGGTTCAATCCGGGCAAGCCCCTCTTCTGATAACATAAACATATCACCCATTGCAAAATCTCCTTTGCAACACATGAATCACACATTACGACGTGAGGGAACCCGTTAAATTAATAGGTCCTGACCCTAGAGCCCGGCCCGGCTGGAGACCTGATCGGCCATGCAGATAATCATACCGAATGCCTCGACGGTGACAGTTATGTTCCCTGTCGTATTGGTCCCGGAAGGACAGGCCCCGAAGATGGCAGAGAACGTCTCCGACATGGGATCGACCCGTACATTGACCGTCCGCGGTGACGCGCCTGTGTTCGCAACGACAACATATTCCCGATGTGTGTCCGGATCGAAGCGTGAGAAGCCGAACATCCGGCCGTCAGTTTCCATCAGGTGCGCCTGCATGTGACCGCGACGGAGGGCTGCATGGTCCTTGCGGATCGCACTCATTTCGGCGATGTGGCGATAAAGTGGGTGTTCCGTGTCAAAATTTTCCCCGGCCGTCGTGGCATCTGTTCCAATCAGGTCATTGTCATTGTAGCTCTCGACCCGGCTTGGGAAGAGGGGTTCGCGCGCGTCCTGGTCATTGCCGTCACTGACAAAGCCCTGTTCATCTCCGGAATAAATGACAGGTACACCGCGCATGGTCATCATCAGACCGTGTGCCAGTTTCGTGCGCGCGAGCAGCTCATCCTGTGAAATGCCCGGCATGTCCTGCCTGATCAGACCTGCGATACGGCCCATGTCGTGATTGCCAAGAAATGTCGGCAGGCGGCGGGCTGTGGCCTGACCCTCTGCATACAGGTCATCGGCCCGCAAGAAGCGGTTGAAGCGTTCTGTGCCTTCCTTCCCGGTCAGCACATCCTGCACCGCGGCCTGGAAGCCGAAATCCAGAACCTGGTCGAAGCCGTCGACACGTGTGAAGCGCGCCAATCCGCCGGGATCGGGTTCGTACACTTCGCCAAACTGATAGAAATGCTCTATCCCGAGGCTGGCGGCGTGTCTATCCATGGCGGGCAGAAACTGCTTCCAGAAATTCGGATTGACGTGACGTGTGGTGTCAATCCGGAATCCATCTACCCGATACCCGGTGATCCAGTCCCTGAATATGTCGATAAATCCCCTAACCACATCCGGGTGTTCCGTCATCAGATCATCAAGCCCCGCAAAATCGCCGTAGAGTGAGTTTTCGCCCTCAAATGTCGTCTCACCGCGATTGTGGTAGTATTTAATGTCATTCAGCCAGGCCGGAACCTTGATGCTCTCTTCACCTGCGGGAATGTAAGGTGTGTAGGCAAAATTCGGATTATTCAACCGGGCAAAATTTGCGTCCGTCTGCATGTGTTCTGCGTCACCCAGAAAACCGTCATTTATCGCCGGACCGTTCGGGCCGCCGACTGTCGTATATGGATAGTCGGACAGGGAACGATATTTACAGTTGTCTGCGACTCTCTCACCGTCAAAATCCGGATCATGACATTCACGGTAGGCGATGACATCGGCCGTGTGATTGGTGATAATGTCGAGATAGACCTTCATGCCGCGCGAATGTGCTGCGTCTATGAAGGCCTTCAAATCTTCCCGCGTGCCCAGATGTGGATCAACATCCGTAAAATCGGTGATCCAGTAGCCGTGATAACCGGCGCTGATCCACGGAGCTTCACCCTGCACGGGTTTATTCCTGTATATGGGACCGAGCCAGATGGCCGTAACTCCCATGCCTTCAATGTAGTCAAGGCGTGACGTGAGGCCCTTCAGGTCACCGCCGTTATAGAAGCCCTTGTGGGTGGGATCAAAGCCGTGATCAAGCCGCCCGCCCGAAAGGCCGCCCGTGTCATTGGACCGGTCGCCATTTTCGAAACGGTCCGGCAGCATGAAATAGATAATTTCGTCTTCCGCGGGACGGGCCAGGACGTCTGATGTGAATTCTGACGTTACGGCAGGGGGCCAGTCCGCCATGTCGGCCTGATTCGCCTTGCTGTCGGAGCCTCCGGCCAAAGCAAGCGGAACCGCCGCGCAGCCCGCAAGGGCCGCTCGAATCACCCCCGCATTAAAAAAGGCCGATTTGGATGGTGTCATTGTTTCCTCCATTTCCTCCCGAACGCTCTTGTCGTGTGGTATGGCTACAGCATTTTTGTAAACAGCAACAGCGATTATGTAATAATTTACATTGATTTGTGCACGACCAAATGCGTGAACACGCGAAAACGGCCCCGCTTTTAGGTCGAATTATCCGAAAACGTGTCATTTTAGCAACACTTGCAAGAATTCAACAGAGTTTTGAAGATATATCTTGCATAATCTTGCAAAAATTCTAGCCAGCGTACACACTGTCTTTGACAGGAGTCAAGAGCAATGTCAACGCAAAGGGAGGCACAAATGGCATCTTCAGAATCTACAAGGTCCAAACTGTTGACCGGCACCGCGCTGGCGGTTCTGACATTCGGTCTGTCCATGCCTGCAACGGCGCAAACAACGGAAGCCGGGGAGGCTGAACCGACACAAGGGGAGGCTGAACCGACACAGGAAGACGTCGTCGTCGCAACGGGTATCCGCCGATCCATTGCTGATGCCCTGGCATTGAAGAAAGAATCCACATCTATTGTCGAGGCGATTTCTGCCGAGGATATCGGTAAGCTTCCCGATGTCTCAATCGCTGACTCCCTTGCCCGCCTGCCGGGTGTCACGGCCCAGCGTGTTCGGGGCCGTGCGCAGCAGGTCTCTATCCGCGGTTTGGGTCCGGACTTCTCCATTGCGCTCCTGAACGGTCGTGAGCAGGTCTCTGCCGGGAACAACCGCGGCATTGAGTTTGACCAGTTTCCGTCGGAGCTCATTAACACGGGGGTTGTTTACAAGACGCCGGATGCGCGCCTGGCGGCGACAGGTGTGGCCGGCGCCGTTGACCTTCGAACAGCCCGTCCGCTGGATTTCTCCGAACGCCAGATCAATTTATCCGGCAAATACGTCTACAATGATAACGGGGAGCTGAACCCCGATTTTGGTGCAGACGGGTACCGTTTATTCGGGTCATATATTGATCAGAATGAAGAAGGTACGCTGGGATGGGCGATCGGGATTACCCATCAGTCCAATCCAACCCAGTTTTTCTCGCGGGAACTCAAAACAGCAAGTAACCAGACAGGTCAGACCGATGACGGCGTTTATTACCCCACCGACAATCCGCGCAGCGGTGTTGTATCCCGTGATTTCCAACGCACATCTGTTGCCGGTTCCCTGCAGTTTGAACCCGATGATGCTTTCCAGATGACCTTGGACGGATACTACTCGGATTTTCAGGATGAAGGCATTTTCCGCGGCGTCGAAACGCCCCTGGCGAGCTGGGCAAATGTTACGGCAGCTGATATAAGCGGAGACGGCCCATTTGCCTCGTCTGCGACCTATACGAACTCGTGGTCGGTTCTGCGTACAGACACGGAGGGTAACAGTGCTGAAATTCTGTCATTGGGGCTGAACACATCCTTTCAGGTCAATGAGCGGCTGGGTTTAACCCTTGATGTCAGCCATTCTTCCCTGGATAAAAATGACATCGACTATGAATCCTACGCCGGGACCGGCGGGGCGATTAACGGTGGGCGTGATCCTGACCTCCTGGATACTCTCATGTTTACATTTCCCGAAAACGGTGAGTATTCCATCACCGCGGGTCAGGACTACACGGATCCAGGCAACGTCTTCCTGACCGACCCGGGCGGCTGGGGCCAGGTCGGCTACATAAAACAGCCAATCATTGAAGATGATTTGAATCAAGTGCGGGCAGAGGCTGAATACGAAATCAATAAGGCGTTCATAGACAGTGTGGTTGTCGGCGGGCTCTACACCGGCCGCGAAAAGTCCTTTGACTCCAATGAAAATTTCATTCGCGCGACTTCGGCATTTACCAGGGCGAGTGCAGAAGCGGGTGACAACACGAGACAGTTAGCCATTCCTCAAGCTGCCATTCTGGGTGCCACCGATACCGGCGGCATCGGCTTTCCGATCATCGCCTACGATCCCTCGGGCTTTCTCACGGACGGGACATACGGACTTGATGACAACAACGACGTGGAGTGGACCGTCGAGGAAGATATCACCACCCTGTACGGCATGGTCAACATATATCATGAGGGCCGGGTCCCGGTCCGGGGCAATGTCGGCCTCCAGTATGTTGACGTTGAACAATCCTCAACGGCAGGCGCGTCCTTTTTGGAAGACAGTTATGATCACTTCCTGCCGAGTGCCAACCTCAGCTTTGAGGTTATGGAGAACTCATTCATTCGCCTGAGCGCCGCAAAATCAGTCACGCGGCCCCGTATGGACCAGCTTACTGCGAGTGCCAATCCGGAGATTAACAGCATAAGGTGCCCCTCGGGTGATGATGGGCGCACATATAACGGCGGTCCGAACCCGACCGTTGGCAGTACATGTTTGACCATTTCGGCGGGGAATCCCTTGTTACGTCCGTATGCGTCCGACAGTTATGACATCGCTTTCGAGAGATACTTTAGCGATGCCGGTGCTGTTTCCATTGCGGTGTTCCACCGGGATATTTCCGACTATGTTCAGGATACGACCGTCATAATCGAGAACGCAGCGGTGGCCTCGGCCGTCCTGGGGAGTGACTTCGTATCCGGTAATCCGGGCACCGAATTTATTCAGATTAACGGCCCCAACAATGTCGCAGCCGCCAAACTGACAGGTTTCGAGGCCGCCTTGCGCCTGCCTTTTGATGAATATGTACCCCGACTGGAAGGCTTCGGTGCGAACCTGGCTTATACCTATACCGACGCCAGCCTTGACTTTGAGGGGCAGGATGTCTCCATCCCGGGCTACTCAAGCGACACATTCAGCGGGGAAGTCTATTACGAAAGGGGCGGGTTCAGAGCGCGGGTCAACACGCGATACCGTTCCGGATTCCTGTCCGAAATTCAGGAATTTGATGGCGGATTAACCGGTGCGCAAGCCTTGTCCGAAGCAGTTGTAGATGCCCAGGTCGGTTATGAGTGGGATAGCGGGCCTCTGAAAGGGTTCGGTATAAACTTTGAGGCCTACAACATTACCGATGAACCCTATAGAACCGAGAATGACCTCGACGGTGAAGGTAGTCCCGGTACGGACACTTTCGTCAGTCGCCGCGAGGACTACGGCACGACCTATAATTTTACGGTGTCAAAGAAGTTCTAAGTCTTCATTGAGTGCCGATATGCCATAGTGTACGTCAGCCTGATGACTGGCATGTACCGCTCGTATGGAAGATTTTCGGGTTAAAGAAGTCGTCATTGTCGGTGGCGGCACGGCCGGGTGGATAACGGCCGCGGTCCTTTCATCTTTCCTGAGCGGCAGCCTCCGCATTCGCCTTATTGAATCGGAACAGATCGGCACGGTTGGCGTCGGTGAAGCCACAATACCGCAAATTCAGCGTCTGAATGCCTTGCTCGGCATCAATGAAGCCGGGTTCATGCGTGCCACCCGGGGGTCTTTCAAACTGGGCATTGAGTTCAATAACTGGGGCCATGTGGATGAGTCCTATCTGCATACGTTCGGACGCACAGGGGTCAATCTCGGCCATACAGGTTTTCATCACTACTGGATCCGGGCAAAGTCAGGCGGTCACAAGTCTGAATTCCGGGATTACTCCCTGCATGACAGGTCCGCCTATGCCCACAGGTTCCGGCACCTGCCCCGGGTCGGCAAGACTGGCCTGTCAGGCCTGGACTACGCGTATCATTTTGATGCCGGACGCTATGCCCTGTTTTTGAGACGTCATGCTGAAAGTCAAGGTGTTCGGCGTGTAGAGGGCAGGGTTGTCGATGTCGCACTGGATTCCGGGACCGGTTTTATTTCCTCCGTTCAAATGGATGGGGGCGAGAGTTACGAAGGTGATCTTTTTGTTGACTGTACCGGGTTTCGGGGGCTGCTTATCGGTCAGGCTCTGGGCGTGAAATATCATGACTGGTCACGATGGCTGCCCTGCAACCGCGCCGTTGCCGTGAGCTGCGAAAAAGAGGGGCCGCTTCTGCCTTATACAAAATCAACGGCCCATACCGCCGGTTGGCAGTGGCGGATTCCGCTGCAACACCGCACAGGTAACGGCCATGTCTTTTGTGATGATCATATGTCTGTTGATGAGGCCACCCGGATATTGCTGGATAATCTTGACGGCAAGCCGCATTCGGATCCCGGGGTCCTGAAATTCACGACCGGACGCCGCGATGTTTTCTGGCATAAAAATTGCGTCGCCGTGGGGTTGGCCAGCGGTTTCCTGGAGCCGCTGGAATCCACATCAATCCACCTGATCCAGAGCAATGTGTCACGTCTGATGGAATTATTTCCGACCAGACACATGCCCCGACACTCTATAGACGAATACAACAAACGCACAACCCGTGAGTTTGATTGCATTCGTGATTTTCTCGTTCTGCATTACCACCGCACTGACCGGACCGACTCGGAATTCTGGACCCGCTGCCGGACGATGAAAGTGCCGGATACGCTCACCCACAAAATGAATTTGTTTACCGAAACAGGAATAGTCTACAAGGATCATGAAGACCTGTTTTCTGAATCAAGCTGGGTACAGGTCATGCTGGGACAGGGTTTGCGGCCCAAAGCCTGGCATTCCATGGCTGACCGTATTTCCGATTTGCAACTGTCCGAATTTTTGAACAACGTGAAAACAATCATTGCCAAAACAGTGGACAAAATTCCGTCCCATGAGGACTTTGTTAAAAATTATTGCGCCTCGGACCTGCAATAAGTTCCGATAAAGTCCTCGTGTATCGGCATTGCATTGACGGCTTCCGTCATGGCGCGGCGGATGTCCCGAAGTCTGTCCTTTACCGGAACCCGCGGACGCAGTGAGGCCGCAGCCGGGGCGCGTTTCGGGACAATGCCCTGGCCGAGATAGACGGCTATCCAGCTGGGATTGGTGAACAGTTCCCGCTCATCCGACATGACCATGCCATGGGTTCGGAAATGATCAATTTTGTAGGCGAGCCGCTCCGGTATCGGCATATGTTTGCAGTAGCGCCAGAATTCTGAGTCTTCGCGGTCGGTGGCGTGGTAATGCAAAATGAGAAAATCGCGAATACGTTCGTACTCCGCTGCGGTCAGGGCGTTGTATTCCTGTTCCAGAAGGGACGAAAACCCATGGCCGGGGAGCATCGCCAGGAAGCGCATAATCCCGTACTGGATCAGATGCAGACCCGTTGACTCAAGCGGTTCCATAAATCCGGCTGACAAACCGAGCGCCAGACAGTTTCTGTTCCAGAACTTCCTTCGCCGACCCGTGACGAAGCGCAGGTTTTCAGGTTCGGTGCGGGGCTCTGCATCAAGGTTATCCATGAGAATATCTGTCGCCTCATTTGCGCTCATATACCGGCTGCAGTAAACATGACCGTTGCCTGTGCGATGTTGCAGTGGAATGCGCCATTGCCAACCGGCGGCATGGGCTGTGGATTGGGTGTAGGGCAGCAGCGGCCCCTGTGACTCCGTAGGCAGTGCAACGGCACGATCACAAGGGAGCCAGTGTCTCCAGTCTTCATAGCCCGTTTGCAGGGTTTGTTCGATTAACAGACCCGAAAAACCGGTGCAATCAATGAAGAAGTCCCCTTCATGTATGTCACCGTTCTCAAGTTTGACGGATTCAATATATCCGGTTTCACCATGGCGGCTGACATCGACCACACAGCCTTCCACACGTGTTGTACCCCGCTGTTCGGAATATCGCCTGAGAAACCGCGCATAGAGGGTCGCGTCAAAGTGATAGGCATAATCAAAGTTCGAGCCTATATTACGCTTGTCCCGGGACGGATGGGAAAATTTATGGGCACGGGCTGCGGCCCATGCCATGGAATAATCGTCAATCGGCCCGTTGTCGTTGCCCAGATACGTTTCCATCCAGTGATGATAAAAGGGCACAATATCAAACTCGGCGCCGTATTGCCCGAAAGGGTGGAAATAGGCATGGCCCTGTTGTTTCCAATTAATAAACTTGATGCCGAGTTTAAATGAGCCTTGCGTCAAACGCAGAAAATCCGCCTCATCAATGCCGAGCCGTTGATTGAAATGCCGGACAGGCGGGATGGTCGCTTCACCCACACCGATGGTGCCGATGGTTTCAGATTCGATAAGCGTGATATCGCACTGCCCCTGTGTTGTGTAGGCCAGCCCTGCCGCTGCCATCCACCCGGCGGAACCGCCGCCGACAATAATGAATCTGAACTTTTTATCAGACACAGACTCCCTCATGGCTAAATCAAATATCCGTTTTTCCAGTCAAATCCAAAAATAAACTTTTGGTTCCCGATGTATTATGGCACAACGTGAACGAACCGGGAGAGATAAAATGCGGTGTATTCTGAGTGTGTGTCTGGCACTATGTCTTGTGAGCGTCTGCACGAACGTCAACAGCCAGGCCCGGGATGACAGGCCGGATACCGGCGCACCCGGGTCGTTGGCCGAATCGTTGGAACGCGTGTCAGTGGACTCTCCGAACGGCAAAAATTCGGTTGAGGTTTTTGTCGAAAACGGGCGACTGTACTATTCCATATCAAGAGCCGGAGTTCCGGTCATTTCGCAGTCCAGGCTGGGCCTCAGGTTTCTGGGTCGCCACGGCCTTGACTCTCATATGGGCATCACGGGGTATAGCCGGACATCGCACAGGAGCGAATGGGAAACCGTCTGGGGTGAGCGCAGGACCGTTTCCGATCATCACAACCAGCTCCATGTGACGATTTACAGCCGTAGTGCCAAGGCAGCGTTTTCCCTCCGGTTTCGGGCCTTCGATGATGGGGTCGGATTTCGATACGAAATACCGGCACAGGACGGCTCCCCCGACGTTGCGATCATGGATGAGCTGACAGAATTTAATGTCGGCGTCAAGACCGAGAGCTGGTGGATCCCGTCGCGCATGTTTAACCGGTATGAATATCTTTACAACAACACACCCGCGGATGCTATTCATCAGGCACACACGCCTGCCACGTTCCGCAATGGTGACGGTGTGCATTTTTCAATTCACGAAGCGGCGCTGATTAACTATTCCGGTATGTCGCTGAAACAGACACGTCCGGGTGTGCTGGAGGCTGAACTGGCCCCGCGTTCCGACGGGACCAGGGTCCGTCTCTCCGGCGAACTCAAGACCCCGTGGCGCACGATACACATTGCCGACAAGGCCGTCGGACTGGTTAATTCCGACCTTGTTCTAAATCTGAATGAACCGAATAAACTCGGTGATGTATCCTGGTTTGAACCGGGCAAATATGCCGGGATATGGTG
Organism: Hyphomonadaceae bacterium; assembly: GCA_014324115.1. Lineage (GTDB taxonomy): Bacteria > Pseudomonadota > Alphaproteobacteria > Caulobacterales > Maricaulaceae > JACOMS01. The sequence continues at coordinate 20,825 of JACOMS010000015.1, read as the reverse complement.
GGATATGCATGTGCTCAACCGGACCTGGGGGCAGGTGCAGGGTAATGTGACGACCGCACACGGGGCGACAACGGATTACGCAAAAAAATATATCGATTTTGCCGCCGAAAATGGTTTTGTCGGCGTGCTGGTCGAGGGCTGGAACACAGGTTGGGATAATGACTGGTTCAGTAACGGCGACGTTTTTTCCTTTACTGAATCTTATGATGATTTCGACCTCGTGGAGTTGGCCCGCTATGCCCGGGAAAGGGGCACACGCCTGATCGGGCATCATGAAACGTCGGGCAGTATTACCAATTACGAAAACCAGCTCGAAGACGCCCTTGATCTGTATGAGCAAAACGGCGTGCGCCTTGTCAAGACCGGTTATGTCGCCGATGACGGCAATATCAAACGCATTGATCATGACGGTATTGCGCGCTACGAATACCACGACGGCCAGCATCAGATCGACCACCACATGAAAGTGGTGCGGCGTGCCGCTGAGCACGGGATCGCCATCAATCCACATGAACCGGTGAAAGCGACGGGCCTGCGCCGAACCTATCCCAACTGGGTCAGCCGCGAAGGTGCCCGCGGTCAGGAATTTAATGCCTGGGGTGTGCCGCCCAACGGTCCGGATCATGTCCCCAATCTGGTTTTTACACGCATGCTCTCCGGGCCGATGGATTACACGGCCGGGGCGTTCAACCTGCGTCCGTCCGAACAGCCTGAGGCTGTCGCGGGGCTGGGCCGTCACGACACACGTTCGCGCATTGAGCATACGCTGGCAAAAGAGCTGGCCCTCTATGTGGTGATTTATTCACCCATACAAATGGTCATCGACAGCCCCGAAGAATATGCCGGACGCCCGGACGCATTTCAGTTCATCAGGGACGTCCCGACAGATTGGGAACACAGCCTCGCCCTGCAAGGTGAGGTCGGGGAGTTCGTCGTCATTGCCCGCAAGGACAGGAATTCAGCCGACTGGTATGCGGGTGCAGTCACGGACGAACAGGCGCGGGCCATCAAGCTTGATCTGTCATTCCTTGACGAAGGTCAATATGAGGCGCAAATCTATTGCGACGGCGCACAGGCGGATTATGAAACCGCCCCCTATGATATTTTGATCAAACGCCAGAATGTGACGCGGGCCGACACACTGAATTACAATCTGGGTCGAAGCGGCGGCTTTGCCATCAGGTTCAAAAAACTGTGATAACGCACTAGATAACCTGACATTTCTCGACTCCGTTTCCTTACTGTGGGATGAAGAAATCGCACATGATCATCGTTGGGGCCGGGCTGTCCGGCCTGATAACTGCCTGGCGGTGTCTGGACCTTGACCCCGGTCTGAAAGTCACCGTCGTTGAGGCGTCAGGCCGGATTGCCGGTGACCATACCTGGTCGTTTCATCTCTCCGATATCCCGCAAGGGCTCCGGGACTGGATCAAGCCGTTCATTGCCTGTCAGTGGCCGCGGTATGATGTGCGGTTCCCGGAGTATACGCGAACCCTCGAAATTCCCTATTGCACCGGAAATTCAGACAGGCTCCGGGCATGTGTGCAGCCTTTTATTGACGAAGGGCGGTTGCATGCTATCCTCAACACCGAAGTCAGCAGGTTGAAACCGGACCATGTTGTGACCGGGTCAGGTGAGCGTCTTGACGCCGACCGCATCCTTGATGCGCGCGGATTCAGGCCCGATGAAAATGTCTTTCTGGGTTATCAGAAGTTTGTCGGTCATTCCATCAGGATGAAAGCCCCCCATGGCCTCAAACACCCGATCATAATGGATGCGACCGTTGCGCAGTCGGGAGGGTACCGTTTCGTCTATTGCCTGCCGTTTTCAGCACATGAAGTGCTGGTCGAGGATACCTGCTACGCAGACGGGCTTGATCTTGATGTGGATATGATCGACGCGCGCATCACCTCATACATCAACGATTGTCTGGGTGGGAACGGCTACGCACTCATGAGAAGGGAGACAGGTGTTTTACCCATAACTCTCGCGGTGGACGGTCAACCGTATGATGACATTTCAATCGGGATAAGGGGTGGTTTTTTTCATGCCGCCACAGGATACAGTTTGCCGGATGCAGTTTGGGTGGCGCACTGTCTGGCGACAAAATTTTGCCCTGATGCGGCCCCTGTCGCCTCGTGGCACCCGGATACAAGTCTGGCTCATTTCGGAATGAGGAAATTACGGAATGAAAAATTCTTTCGCCTTCTCAACCGCATGTTGTTCCGGGCGGCCAAACCGGAAGAACGCTACAAAATTCTGCAACGCTTTTACAAACTGGATGAAGATCTGATCAAACGCTTCTACGCCGGAGCGCTGACAGGGACTGACAGGCTCCGTATCCTTTTCGGCAAGCCGCCTGTGCCGATACGTCTCGCCATGTATAACTTTAGCGAACGGGCCTTTATTCGCCGGGAACGAAGGAAACGAAAGGAGCCGTCATGACGACAGCTATTGTAATCGGGGCCGGGTTTGGCGGCATTGCCCTGGCCATTCGTCTTCAGGCCATGGGGATAGGGACAACGCTTCTGGATAACCGGGACAAGCCGGGCGGTCGGGCCTACGTGTATGAGATGGACGGGTACAGGTTTGACGGCGGGCCGACGGTCATCACCGATCCGGACTGCCTCAGGGAGCTGTTCGAAATTTGCGGCAAAACCATGGACGATTATGTCAGACTGCTCCCGGTTGATCCGTTCTATCGCTTGCAGTGGGAGGATGGTGAGATGCTCGACTACAACAACAATCAGGATTTCCTGGAGCAGCAGATCGCGGCACGAAACCCCGACGATGTACAGGGCTATCGCAGATTTCTTGCCTATTCACAGGAGTTATACCGGGAAGGCTATGAAAAACTCGGCACGACGGCCTTTCTGAAATTCAGCCGGATGCTGGTGGCCGCGCCGCAGCTTGTCCGCCTGCGCGCCGATCAGTCCGTTTATGCCCGGGTGGCCAAATACGTACAGGATGAAAAAACGCGACAGCTTCTATCATTTCAATCACTTCTTGTGGGTGGTAACCCGTTTGCGACCAGTGCCATTTATGCTCTGATCCACGCACTGGAACGCAAGGGCGGGGTCTGGTTTGCGAAAGGGGGCACTGGTGCATTGGTCAGGGGTTTAATCAGCCTTTTCAATGACATGGGCGGTGATGTTCGCCTGAATTCCGAGGTCACACACATTCACACACGGGGCAATCGTGTGACAGGTATCACAACCGCGGATGGCTGGATACGGGACGCGGATCTCATTGCCTCCAATGCCGACATCGTCAATACTTACTCTAGGCTGCTGCGGGGGCATAAACGGGGCCGGAATTACGGAAAGGTCCTAGCGAAAAAACGCTATTCCATGTCGCTGTTTGTGGTTTATTTCGGCCTCGACATGCGGACACCGCAACATCTCAAACATCATACCATCCTGTTCGGGCCGCGTTACGGGGAGCTGATTGCCGAGATTTTCGGCAAGGGCGGCAGGCTTCCGGATGATTTCTCCCTCTATCTCCATGCGCCCTGCGTCACCGATCCGTCAATGGCTCCGGAAGGGAAATCGTCCTACTATGTGCTCGCCCCTGTGCCGCATTTGGGCCATGCCAATGTTGACTGGGACCGTACAGGCCCGACCTATGCGCAGAATATCCTTGATTATCTTGAACAGCACGCCATAACCGGACTCAATGCCAAGCTGGACGTCCTGCACACACTCACGCCGTTCGGATTTCGCGATATAATGAACTCCCATCTGGGGTCGGCTTTTTCTGTCGAGCCCATCCTGACCCAATCGGCCTGGTTTCGCCCGCACAACCGCGACGATGTGCTTGAAAATTTCTATGTCACCGGAGCCGGGACACATCCCGGGGCCGGTCTGCCCGGTGTCATCGGCTCAGCCAGGGCAACCGCCGGTGTTGTGGCCGGGGATTGGGGGCTGTCGTGACGGATAATCAGGCTGGAATTGTGACCGCCGGTGTCATCCTGATCGGGGATGAACTCCTGTCCGGGCTGACGCAGGATACAAACCTCAAGACCCTGGCTGAATTTTTGGGTCCGTTGGGCGTGCAGGTCAGGGAAGCACGTATTATTGCCGACGATGCCCACACGATCCGGGATACAATCCGGGCCTTTTCCCACAGGTTTGACTATGTTTTCACAACCGGGGGAATAGGCCCGACCCACGATGACATCACTGCCGACTGTGTGGCGGCGGCCTTTGATCTGGGAATCTCGGAACGCGAGGACGCATTAAGCGAGCTGCGCCGACGCTATACCGATAATGAGCTGAACTCCGCGCGACGGCGCATGGCACGTATCCCGGACGGGGCCGTACTTATCAGGAATCCGGTGTCACAGGCTCCGGGGTTTCAGACGAAAAACGTGTTTACCCTGGCGGGTGTACCCAGGATCATGCGCGGCATGCTCGAACATATTCCCCACCGCATCAGGGGCGGTGCACAAGTCCATTCCCGCTCGGTGACTGCGGAAGGGATCGGCGAAGGCGATGCAGCGGCGCACCTTGCGGAGATTGCGAGGGCCTACCCGGGCGTGTCCATCGGCAGTTATCCGTTTTTCAATGCCGGGATTCGCGGCGTGACGTTCGTTGCGCGCTCTGCGGATGAGGCCGTTCTGGATCGTATACAACGGGAGCTGACGGATCTGGTGGACAACCTGTCCTGATGTGGACAGGCGCCCGGGAACGAAGATAGAGCTTGTGACATCCGGTTCAAATCGCTACGCAGCACTTCCGGGGTCTCGCGGGCGTGGTGGAAATGGTAGACACGCAAGACTTAAAATCTTGTTCCGGATTTCGGAGTGCCGGTTCAATTCCGGCCGCCCGCACCAGCCGGACAGCTCCATCAACATTTGTTTGGGGTTGATTTTGAGGAATTTTGGTCAGGCGTTCGGTTACGCGCCCCGTATAGCGCCCGTTTCGGGTCATTCTATCATAGGGAAAAGCTAATTCCGGCACGGATTCCAACCCGGACCCGAACACAAACCCCGGCACAGGTGTTGCGGGTCCTGTTGTGTCGCGCCGCCCTGTCACCCCGGATCATACGGCCTTGAACAAAACATCACCCGGAGCATCATTTGAGGACCGTATTAGCCTTGATGGGCAGGGGCCCGGGAGGCAGTCGCTCCAGGAAAACATTTCAGACCATGGGGCCTGATCAGCGCATTTGTCTCTTGTAACGCCCCTCGCTCGTAGCGGACCATGCCGTAAAAAACGCCGACCGGCCAAGGTCTGTATAATCGTCCGGGATGGAACAGCTGACAATAATGGCCCAAGTCAACCTCACACAATCTTACGCAGAGCCTCTTCAATGTCCTTCTGCCTCATGAGACTTTCACCAATCAGGAAAGCCCGTGCGCCTTCTTTTGCGAGGCGGTCAATGTCGTTGCGCGTGACTATCCCGCTTTCGGCAACAAGTGTCACTCCTGCCGGAACTTTGGCAGCGAGGGGGGTAAAGGCGTCAAGCGTGGTCTCGAATGTACGCAAGTCCCGGTTGTTCACCCCGATGAGCTGTCCGCCAAGGACAAGCGCACGCTCAAGCTCATCCGCGTCATGGGCCTCGACAAGTGCGTCCATGCCGAGTTTCGTCGCCGTTTCGTAAAGGTGCTTGGCCAGCCCATCATCGACCATGGCCAGGATGATGAGAATACAGTCCGCGCCCATAGCCCTGCTTTCCACAATCTGGATCGGGTCAATCATGAAATCCTTGCGCAGGAGGGGGAGGGTAGCCGCAGCGCGGACCTGTTCGAATATCTCCACACTCCCGAGAAAGCCGGGAGCGTCGGTCAACACGGATAAACACGTTGCCCCGCCGCGCACGCAGGCACGCGCAATATTCGCGGGGTCAAAGTTTTCACAAATAATGCCCCTGGAAGGAGAGGCTTTCTTGATCTCTGCGATGATGGCGGGGCCGGAAACCGCCTCAAGTGCGTCACGAAACCCCTTGGATGCGGGCATACCGGCGGCCTTGGCCGCCAGCCCGGAAGCGGATGTGCGTAATTTGAGTGCTGCCACTTCATCGGCTTTGTAAGCGGCAATTTTGGCAAGAACGTCCGGCGTACCGTCCATAAAATCAGCCATTGGAAGCCTCAATGAGCTTTTCCAATGCAGCCTTCGCTCTGCCCGCATCAATCGCATCAACCGCCATATCCATGCCTGTAGCAATGTCGTCGACCCGTCCGGCAATGAACAGGGCTGCACCGGCATTGAGTATGACAATATCACGGTAGGCGGTATGTTCGCCGTCGAGCAACGCCCAGAGCCGTTCAGCATTTACGGTCGGCTCAGCGCCTGCGAGGTCGGCAAGCGAGGACAGCTCCAGACCATAGCTTAGCGGATTGATCTCGAACTCCTCGACCGTGGCGTTCCTGATTTCGCTGATAAAGGTCGGGCCTGTTGTGGTGATTTCATCCATACCGTCTGCGCCGTGAACCACCCAGACATGTTCCATATCCAGCGTGGCAAACGCTTCGGCCATCAGATGCCGCCAGTCATCTTTGTTTACCCCGACCAGCATGCGTTTGGTGTTGGCGGGATTGCTCATCGGGCCGAGCAGGTTGAACAGTGTGCGTTTGCCGATGACTTTGCGTGCGCGGGCGACGTGACACATGGCCGGGTGGTGGTTGGGCGCAAAAAGAAAGCCGATGCCCGCCCTGTTGACGCACTCCGCCACCTTTTCGGGATTGATCGCTAAATTAACGCCGAGGAATTCCAGTGTGTCAGCCGTGCCGGTCAGGCTGCTGGCTGCACGGTTGCCGTGCTTGGCAACGCGGGCCCCTGCGCCGGCACAGACAAAGGCGGTGGCGGTGGAAACAGACAGCGTGTGCAGCCCTGTCCCGCCTGTCCCGACGATGTCGATGGCGTCTGGAATATGTGCCGGTACCATAGTCTCGCGCATGATTTCTACACCGATGCGCACATGCCCGGATGTCAGGCCGGTTTCGTTCAGATTAACCAGAAACGTCTTGATGGCCTCATCGGTCTGTTCTCCGCGAAGAACGGAACGTAATGTATCAGCGAAGCTCAAAGTCCAATCCCTGCCAATTTGAGGAACGCCGCAATGAATGCGTGGCCGTGCTCGGACGCAATGCTTTCGGGATGAAACTGCAATCCGTGAATGGGGCGTGTCTTGTGTTTCAACCCCATGATTTCGCGGTCCTCTGTCCAGGCGTTGATAACAAGGCTGTCGGGTATGCTTTCCCTTTCGACCGCAAGACTATGGTATCGCGTCGCATTGAACGGGGATGGCAGACCTTTGAAGAGGCCTGTATTGTCGTGAATGACCGGGCTGATCTTGCCATGCATGATTTCCCTCGCGCGGACGACTTCACCGCCGAAAGCCTGTCCAATAGATTGCAGGCCGAGACAAATGCCCAACAGGGGCAGTTTTTCGGGCAATCGCAAAACAAGTTCCAGACAAACCCCCGCTTCATTGGGTGTGCACGGACCGGGAGACAACAGGATGGCCGCGGCGTTCATGCCCAGGATTTCATCTACGGACCTGTCATCATTGCGGATGGTATGGGTCCTCGCCCCCATCTCTTCGGCGTAATGGACGAGGTTATAGGTGAAGCTGTCGTAGTTATCGATAACGAGGAGCATGGTTAATTCCCGTCAAACTGGCCGCAATGATCGGCAGCACGGAACAAGGCGGCGGCTTTGTGCAGGGTTTCCTCAAATTCGAGGTCCGGATGACTGTCCGCGACGATACCTGCACCTGCCCGCACATGCAGCTTGCCGTTTTTAACGACACCTGTGCGTAGCGCGATAGCCGTATCCATATCGCCGCCCGCAGAGATATAACCCACCGCGCCGCCGTAAATACCACGCTTCTCCGCCTCCAGCTCGTCAATGATTTCCATGGCCCGGACCTTGGGCGCACCGGATACCGTACCTGCCGGAAAGCCCGCCATGAGCGCATCCAGAGCATCCAGTCCGTCTTTGATTCTGCCCTCAATGTTCGAGACAATGTGCATGACATGGCTGTAGCGTTCAACGATGTTGCGTTCGGTCACTGTCACCGTGCCGGATTGTGCCGTGCGCCCCACATCGTTGCGGCCCAGATCAAGCAGCATAAGGTGTTCGGCGCATTCCTTTTCGTCTGACAGCAGGTCGGTTTCATTGGCCAGGTCTTCGGCGCCTGTCTTGCCGCGCGGGCGTGTACCCGCAACCGGACGGATTGTGACAGTCCTGTTCCGTAGCCGTACCAGAATTTCCGGGCTGGAGCCGATAATGGCATGGTCGTCAAAGTCCAGAAAGTACAGGAAAGGCGCGGGGTTCATCCGCCGCAGTGACCGGTAGAGTGCGAAGGGATGATAAGTAAAATCCGTCTCCAGACGCTGGCCGATGACGACCTGAAAAACATCTCCGGCTTCAATATAGGCTTTGGCCTTGGCGACGCGGGATTTGAATATTTCCCGGTCTGTGCCCACCAGACGTTGATCATGGGTTTCAGGGGCGGCTTTGCGGCAGGATCCCGGTTTCGGAAGGGACAACCCGGACTCAACGGACTCAAGACGCTTGCAGGCCTGCGTGTAAGCCGCATCGGCGGGCAGGTCCGATGGATACACCGGCGTTGCGAGGATAATTTCCTGTAAAATCTGATCAAATACGGCGACGATGGTCGGGCGTACCATGATAGCGTCGGGTGTGCCGATGGGGTCGGGGTTGATACCGGGCAGGTGCTCGACCTGCCGCACCAGGTCGTACCCCAAATAACCGAACAATCCTGTTGCCATGGGGGGCAAACCGTGGGGGATATCGAAAGCGGATTCGTTCAGAATTCGGCGTAAGGCCTCCAGGGGGCTGCCGTCCATGGGTGCGTAATTCTCTGACCTTTCCCCGCGTGCGACCTCGGACATGTCACCAAAACTGCGCCAGACCAAATCGGGGGAAAACCCCATAATGGAATAGCGTCCACGCTGTTCACCGCCCTGAACCGATTCAAACAGAAAGGCATAGGGCTTTCCGCGGCAGATTTTCTCATAGGCGGAAACCGGCGTATCAAGGTCATTGACCACACTGATGTAGACAAGCTGCGCCTGTGCGTTTTTGTAGGCCTCCTCAAAAACATTGCGCGACGGAACGATATCGGAGTTCATAATTTCCGATTATTCCTCAGGGTTTACGCCGAGGATATCACGCACCACGTCGGGATATTCCCGCAACGTGTTATCGGCGATTACAGCCTGTTGGTAGGCACTACCGAGGTCGGAGATGATCCCGGATGTGGCCTCCTGCTGCAATGTGTCGGCAAGTTGCCCGGCCAGACCGTCCGTGTTTTCCACAATATCCGTCAGCACGGCAATTTGCAGTGTTTGCAGGCCGGGGCCGGGGCCGCGCACGACATCGCCGATCAGGCCGTCCAGCAGCCTGGTTGTGATTTGCGAGCCGAGGGTTTCTGGCGGCTCCGAACGCGGGATAATAATCTCTTCAATGCGGGCGCCTTCGCCGATTTCTGCCGCCAGCGCTTCAAGGTTTTCACCATCCCGTACGCGGGCGGACAAATCGGAAGCCAGATCATCCATCGCTGTTTCGATCCGGTCAGCGGTCAGTATGTCGGCGGCAAAATCCCGAACCTCGTCAAAGCTCTCCAGTTGTGAATCGATAATACCATCCACGCGAATTGCAGCCCATCCGCCGGTCGAGGTTTGGAAAAGGTCCGTTTCATAACCCATATCATTGGTGAAAACTTCGCGCAGAATGGTCCTGTCCCGTGCCAGACCTTCCTGTCCGGTAACACCATCCATGCGCTTTCCATCACGGGTGAAGCCGCTGCTGTTAATATAATCGACTGTGGCATACGGAATTTCCGCCGCTTCGGCCGCATCCTCCAGGGAGCCGCCCTCTATCATGGTGTCTTCAAGGATGTCAGTGACATCATAGAGGAGGTCCTGGGCCTTGTTATTCAAAATGTCCTGCCTGATTTCATCTTTGAGGCTGTCATAATCCGGTTCGATAGCGGGTGTGATGTCTGTCACAGAGACTGCATACCATTTACCCAAATCACCTTCGACAATCCCGGTTTCACCCAACTCCATGGCGAACGCGGCGATTCCGGCCTTTTCGACCAGAATGGCTTCCAACCGGACATTTTCGTCGATAATCGGCTCGGGCAGACCGAGCAGATTGGTGATGAGTGCCGGATCTTCACCGGCGGCAAGTCTCTCGCGCACCTGTTCAGCTATTGCCTCAGTGGTGGCGGTGATCATAACAACAGACCGCGTCTCGGGCGTGCCCAACTCGCCGAGTTCGATCCGGTAATCATATTGTGCACGGACTTCATCTTCGGTGACCTCAATGTCGGGAATGAAGTCGTAATTTTCCAGACGGATTATTGTGATCTGCCGATATTCCGGATCTGTGAAAAACCCCGGATTTTCATCAATATAGGCGCGGATTTCATCATCTGTCGGTGTGGCCGGTGGGTCCACCGCAGGCGATGTCAGAGTCAGGACGCTCGCTTTGCGCTGTTGCGTCTGGAATCTGTGGGTCATTTCCGCAAATTCAACCGGAGCAATGACGCCGCCATTGATGGCAGGTACGGTCTGCTGGAAGCGCAAATCACGGATAACATCCGCCTCAAATTCCGCACGACTGATGCGCGGGTTCGTGTTAGCCAGGATTCTGTTCAGCTTGGCTTCGCTGAATTTACCGGTCAGCTCATCCCGAAGCACTTCAATACCGGAGACATAATCCCGGGCTGAGCGACCGTCCACCCCTATATCCAGATCATCCGCATCGATTTTCAAAATTCTGGAGGTGATCATGTCTTGCAAAACTTCGCGATGAATGCCCCGCTCGTAGGCTTCAGTGTAGGGCAGTTGGCGATCCTCCGTACGGGCCAGCACGGCAAGTTGTCTCCGAAAGGCGATTTCAAACTCGCGGGTGGTGATCTCTTCATCACCCAGGGAAGCGACGGTGTTGCCGACCTGGGGTCTGAACACATCCTCAATCCCCCACATCGCAAAAGCAATAACCAGAAGCCCAATGAGGATGGCAGCAGTGAATTGTTTGATTCTTGAGCTGATAGCCTTGAGCATGCGGGGAGCCAGTTTATGATGAGCGGACAAAAATTTTGCTTTACATAATTGTAGGCCTTAATATCTGCAAGCGATAGACTCGCCAAGATACAATGTGTTATCCGGAGCGGAATTCACCGGATAAAAGGACAGGGATGCGACCACTGATTGCGGCAAACTGGAAAATGCACGGCAGCCCCGGCTGGGCGGAAAAACCTCGCGAGTTCAATGTCCTGTTCCCGCAAACCGAGCGCGCCGGGATTGATGTCCTGATATGTCCGGCATTTCCCTTCATTGCAGATGTCAGTGCAAAGGCGGTATCCCGCGGTATATTGACCGGCGCGCAGAACTGCCACACCAGTGAGTCAGGCGCTCACACTGGGGAAGTCAGCGCCAGCATGCTGGTTTCTGTGGGGGCGAGCTACGTGATTCTCGGCCACTCCGAGCGTCGCGCCGCCGGAGAAAAGAATACCGATGTCAAGATCAAGACCGAGACTGCCATCACCGCGGGCTTGACCCCCGTCGTCTGTGTTGGTGAGACCTTGGCCCAGCGTGAGGGAAACCAGGCTATCCGGGTCGTAACAAAACAGCTGGAGGAGTCATGCACGGATGACAGCAACGATTACGTTATCGCCTACGAACCCGTCTGGGCCATCGGCACAGGCAGAGTGCCCACAGCTACAGATATCATGGATATGCACGAAACCATTCGCAACACGGTCGGCGATACCGTTCGCATTCTTTACGGGGGCTCTGTCAAACCCGATAATGCCGCGGAAATTCTTGGGCTTGTGAATGTGAACGGCGTCCTTGTCGGTGGTGCAAGCCTGGATATGGAAAGTTTTTCGCAAATCGCGCGGCGGGCACTGCCATCCCCTGCGTGCTGAAATGGATGCCCGCCTGCCCCTGAAATACCACTGGCCTTGATGTGCGTTTTGCACTAGGTTCCCCATCATCCCACGCAAACAAAGTGCAGATTTTCCATGGCGAATGTATTGTTATTGATATTGCTGATTATCAGCATCATCCTGACCGGACTCATTCTGATCCAGCGCTCCGAGGGTGGCGCACTCGGGATCGGTGGTGGTGGTGGCGGCGGTCTTATGAGTGGCCGGTCTGCAGCCGACTCCGTCGTCCGTATGACAGGCGTTCTCGGCGCGGCTTTCCTGATTTGCTCGCTGCTGTTGTCGATTGCCTTTGAACGCGAAAACCGGAATACATCCATTTTGGATGAGACGCGGACCGGGGCAGATGCCCCCTTGACGTTTGATGCGGATTCGGGTGATGAGACAGACCCGTTGGACAACTTGTTTTCAGATGATCCAGCGGACGAATCGACCGCCACAAACATACCTGAAACCCAGCCCGACACTGAAACAGAACAGGACACGACGCCGGGAGAGTAATTTCCTTATCTCTCACCCGGTTTCGTATAGAACGGGTCGGGTGTGCCGCGCTATATTTTCATCACCGGAGGTGTGGTCTCTTCCCTGGGCAAGGGCTTGACCTCTGCCGCGCTCGGTGCGCTTTTGCAGGCGCGGGGGTACGGGGTCCGTTTGCGTAAACTTGACCCTTATCTGAATGTCGATCCCGGTACCATGTCGCCCTACCAGCACGGCGAAGTCTACGTCACAGACGACGGGGCGGAGACCGATCTCGATCTCGGCCATTATGAGCGCTTCACGGGCGTGTCGGCTGAGCAGTCGGATAATGTTACTACGGGACGGATCTATTCCAGCATCATCGAAAAGGAGCGGCGCGGCGATTATCTCGGTGCAACGGTTCAAGTCATTCCCCATGTTACAAACGAGATTAAAAATTTCGTCCTGTCGGATGCAGGCGACGTTGATTTCGTGCTCTGTGAGGTTGGCGGTACAGTCGGTGATATTGAGGGCCTGCCCTTTTTCGAAGCCTTGCGGCAGCTTTCCCAGGAATCACCGCGTGGGCAAACGCTGTTTATCCATGTAACGCTCCTGCCCTTCATCAAAGCCGCCGGGGAGATGAAAACCAAGCCGACCCAGCACAGTGTCAAGGAACTGCGCTCCATCGGTATTCAACCGGATATTTTGCTTTGCCGGACTGACAGGAAAATAGATTCCGGTGACCGGCGGAAAATCGCGCGTTTCTGTAATGTTCGTGAGAGCGCAGTGATCCAGGGTCTGGACGCGTCGTCCATTTACGATGTGCCGCTGGCCTATCATGATGAGGGACTGGATGCAGAAGTGCTGGCTCATTTTGACATTGACAGCCCGCCTGTAGCTAATCTTCGTCAATGGCAGGAAATTTCCCACCGCCTGCATAACCCGGATGGTGAGGTGAATGTCGCCGTTATCGGCAAGTATACCGTGCTGCCCGATGCCTACAAATCCATTTCGGAGGCGCTGGTGCATGGCGGCATTGCACACAGTGTCAGGGTGAATGTGCGCTGGATTGAGGCGGAGAAATTTGAAAAGGCCGACGAAGTGGAACTGCTGTTGAAAGATATTCACGGCATTCTCGTACCGGGCGGTTTTGGCAGGCGCGGGGTGGAAGGCAAAATCAGGGCGGTCCATTTGGCCCGCACCAGGGACATACCCTGTTTTGGTATCTGTTTCGGTATGCAGATAGCAGTGATTGAAGCGGCGCGTAATCTGGTCGGGATCAAGGATGCCTCATCATCCGAATTCGGTTCTGACGGCACACATGTTGTTGGCCTGATGGTTGAATGGACCAGGGGCAATGCATGGGTTGAGCGGGACGAAGATACCGATCTCGGTGGAAGCATGCGGCTTGGGGCCTATCCGGCGCATCTGGTTGAGGGCTCAAAAATTGCCCGGGAATACGGCACACGGGAAATATCCGAGCGCCACCGTCACCGCTACGAAGTCAACATCGCCTACAAAGACGTGCTTGAAGCTGCCGGGTTCCTGTTTTCCGGCCTGTCCCCGGACGGCGTCCTTCCCGAAACTGTTGAAATTCCGGAGCACCCCTGGTTTATCGGCGTGCAATATCACCCCGAACTCAAATCCCGCCCTTTCGATCCGCATCCACTGTTTGCCGGGTTCGTGGGTGCAGCGAAGGCACATAGTCGGCTGGTTTAACCCTTCAACCGGTTTTGTGCTGTTATCCATGGGACTGCATGACTATAAGGGCAGGCATATGACAGACCGTGACCTTGACTTGAAACCCGATGTGGTGTAGGGCCGCAAAACCTGAAAGTTCGACATGACCGCACGTTCTCTTCTTTTTGTTCCGGGTAACCGTCCTGACAGGTTCGAAAAGGCGTGTAACTCCGACGCTGACCTTGTTTGCATTGACCTTGAGGATGCTGTCGGTCCGGCTGATAAGGATAGGGCGCGTGACCTGACCCTGGAATTTCTGGCGGGCACCGCGTCCGGTCATGTCGGGCTGCGCATCAATCCGGCCGACAGTCCGTTTTACGAGGCAGACATCAAGGCCTTGAAAAACAGTCGGCTAAACCTGCCTTTCATCATGCTGCCCAAGGTCGGGAACCTGGATGAGGTTAATGCCGTTGATCGGGCTTTGCCGGACGGCCCCGGCCCGTTTTTTACCTTGATTGAGTCTGCAAAAGGTCTGGTTAATTGTGAGGATATTCTCTCCCATCCCAGGATAACCTGTGCCCTTTACGGTGCGATCGATTACGCCGGGGATGTGGGCTGTGACGGCGAGTGGGAGACACATCTTTATGCCCGGTCCCGTATGGTCGCAGCGTGTGTTGCCAATAATGTGCTTATGTTTGATGTGCCCTATCTGGATGTGCGTGACCCGGACGGCTGCGAAGCTGCGACCCGACGTTCGAAAAGCCTGGGCATTTTCGCCCGTGCAGCCATTCATCCCGGCCAGATCGCACCGATCCACAAGGCACTCGCGCCAAGTGAAGGCGACATCGCCCACGCCCGCCGTGTCATGGCAGCGTTCGAGCAGTCCACCGGCAATGTGGCCCTGTTGGACGGCAGGCTCCTGGAGGCGCCGATTGTGAAAGCGGCTCAGCGTATTCTAAGCCAAACTTGACGTTTCGCCGCCCGGAGTCGACCGGTCTGTCCTCATGCTGCGCGTCCGACCAAGTCCATCAGTTTGCCGTAGCCGGTCACCACGTCGTATTTCACGCGATTCGCCTTGATATGTTTGCTGATCTCATCGAAAAACTTCCGGGCACATGCGATCTTTGCGTTTTCAATCGCACGCAGTTCCATGGAGGACAACGTGCCTTTCGTCTCGGCTACGAAATAAATATGCCGTACACTGCCGACCTTGAAGGATATTGCCCAATCAGGGCTGTAGTCCCCGACCGGGGTCGGAATCAGGAAGCCGCGGGGGAGTTTGGCGTAGACAACAACCTCGCGGCTTGTATCCAGATTTTCCACGAAGTCTCTTTCGATTCCGGAGTCCGTAATCGCGTAATCGTAAACATGGTTTTTGAGCTTTGCCGTGGCTCGGGAGAAATCCTGTCCGGTCTGGTTCGCGGTGAAAATATCGGAGTCGTAGCGCTCATCAATTTTATTGTAGGTCAGGTGTTCAATCACCATGGCCGCCTTTTGTTCGGTGATGATGCGCGATGCCCCGGAGATAAAGTGTTCGGGATTTTCCCCAAACTGTTTGAAAACAGCAGGCGTGATCCGGTGGAGAATGGTTTCGGTCGTCTCCCGCTTTAGCCGTGTGTTTCCGGCAATTTTCCCCACAAGGTCGTATTTCACGAGAGAGTGGACCGGGGCTCCGTGTTCGGTCGTCGTGTTGGTGAGCGTGAAGCCGTCGCCGCCCTGAAGCTGGCTGTCGGTTAATCCGTCATTCTGTACGCCAACCTGAACTGTGTACCGCAAGGGGGTAACGCGCAGCTGGCGGTCAAGTGTGCTGACGCACCTGGAAATCAGCTCCTCTGAATCAAACTCAACCCGATAGACCGCCTTGCGATTAATCTGCGCCCAAAGCTCCTGGAATTCTTTCTTGTGGAAATTGTCATTGAGCGGATTGGTTTTGGGGGTTCGGCCATCCTCGACCCTGGGCAGTTGCGCATCGCTGAAGACGCCGTCGATGAGCCGGAACACCTGCTTGGTGTAGGGCTTCAGATGTTCGGGCAAGTCGGCCAGTTTCCCGGCTGCCTTGGCCTCATGGTAAGTGTCTGCGATCCGGTCACCTTCGTCGGTGTAGTCGTTCTTCAGCAAATAGCGGTATATTTGTTTGGCCATGGGAGCGGTCACCTCGACTGATCCGTGCCCGGTCGAGAGTGTCTTGCCCGTAAAATAGGATTCGGTCGCCTGTCGCGGACGCGAAGAGAGTGTCTCTACAATTTCCTGCTGTAGACCGGCCACGAAGTCCCTGTAGCTTTCGCTTGCTACCACGGTCAGCACATTGATATCGTGCACAATGGTTTCCGGGTGATCCATGCGGTTTCCGTGCTGATCGACACTCAGACGCAGGCCGCGCCCCACTTCCTGGCGCCGGGAAATGGTGTTGTCGCTGTGTTTTAGCATGCACATGACGAACACGTTCGGGTTGTCCCACCCCTCGCGCAGTGCCGAGTGCGAGAAAATGAACCGTATCGGTTCGGCAAAGGACAACAGGCGCTCCTTATCCTTGAGAATCAGGTCATAGGCGTCCACGTCATCGGAATCGGCCGACCGGGCCCGGACGACCGGATCCTTGAGCCGGTTCGTCTTTTTGTCGATTGAGAAATAGCCATTGTGGGTCCTGACCGGATCAATGTCGGCGAGATAGGTCCGGTAGGCCCCGTTATTGATAGGGAGTTCGGAGAGGTATGCGTCTTTCAGCAACCTGTATTCTTCCTCGAATATCCGGGCATATTCGCCTTTTTCATCGGTCCGGTCATAGTCGCGATATTTCACCACCTCGTCGATAAAGAACAGTGACAACACCTTGATGCCCTGTGCGAACAGCTGCTTTTCCTTGTCCAGATGCGCCCTGATTGTCTCGCGGATCTGGATGCGGCGGATGTCGCGCTCAGACACATCACCCCTGGCTTCACCGGTGTGCAACACGATGCCATTGGTAAACTCGACCGTATCGTTGACCGCATCGATCTGGCTGATTGTGAAGCCGCGATACTGGTCCAGCTCCCCGGACTTGTCGAATAAATCGTCGCGGAACTTCAGTCGCCGCAACCGGCGCCTGATCTTGCCCGACTTCAACTTCACCTCTATCTCGATTCGCGCCACCGGGGCTGTTTCCGAGATGTCAATGCCCTCAAAGTAAAGATAGGTATTGGTTCCGGTCAGACCGCTGGTCTGAATGCCGCGCACGGCGATCTTCTTGACCAGCTTCTGATTATAGGCGTCCAGGGCGTCCAGTCGATGAACCCGGTTGTGCCGGGTGCGGTGGGTTGCCGAGTAGCGCAAAATGAACAGCGGTTTGAACTTCGGTAGCGCCCCCATGGTGGCTTTGCCTTCCATCTTTTGCGGCTCGTCCAGAATCAGGATCGGTCGGTTCGAGGCGATCACGTCAACAGGCCTGCGCGACTGGAAGTCGTCGAGTTCCTCATAAATGCGTCGGTTATGGGCTCCGCGTGCATTAAACGCCTGATTGTTGATTATCATCACGCTGATCCCGGCGTCTGAAGAAAAGCTCTCCAGCTCGTGCAGTCGCCTGGAATTGTAGATGAAAAACCGCGCCTTCCTGCCGTAGCTTTCGGTAAAGTGGTCAGCCGTGATCTGCAGGGATTTGTAGACTCCTTCGCGAATAGCAATTGACGGCACCATGATGATGAACTTCGACCAGCCGTAGTGCCTGTTCATCTCGAAAATAGTCTTGATGTAACAGTAAGTCTTGCCGGTCCCGGTCTCCATCTCCACATCAAGGTGGATGCGGGCCGCAGCCAAGGCGCCCTCCTTGTAGGAATCCCTGACCGGGCCGCGCACTCCCCTGGTGTCAAAGGTGGTGAAATCGTCGAGTCGCTGCGAGACGGGCAGGTTATGCCGCTTCTGAACATTCCGGATGTTGTCCAGTATCTCCATGTCGGTCAGGACGAGGTCGGCGTTCCTGAAGCCGTCCTCAAAGGCGCTGATCTGCGTCCTGCGGCCGGGGTCGACACGGTAGGTGAGGCCGGAAGTCATGGGCTGACCGGCGAAGCAGTCCACCACATCGTTGACGGCGTTGGTCTGATAGGGCTGGATTTTGAACCTGAGCTTCATACCGCTGTCTTTTTACACTTTTATGTCCTTTTTCTGCATTTTTTCTGCAATATACTTTTCAGTGAAGCTTTGCAGAAAAGCCCAAGTCATTGATATATTTGCAAAAACATTTCGCGGCGAGCCTTGGCTGCCTGTCTGTAGCTTTTCTGCAATGTGTTTTCGGCGGTGCTTTGCAGAAAAGCCCAAGTCGTTGATATATTTGCAAAAACACTTCACGGCGAGCCCTGGTCATTCTGCAAGTCTCCATTCGGGTTTTTTTCGATATCCCGCATTATGGATCCCGAAGACAAGCCATGCACGGTCCCCGCCGCTCAGGTTGGCCTCATTGGACAGTGCAGAAAAATACTTGCCAAGGTCGTGGCTCGAAAAACCGGTATTGCCTGACTTGAACTCGACGGTTTCGTTTTCCCCGGCGGCAAGCAAACGGTCCAAAATTTCAGCAAGGTCTTGCGTATCCATCGACATATCAGATTGATCTGACGTCGGTGGCGGGCGAGAGCTGGCGGAATATCTGCACGGTGTTGATCTTCACCGCGTCCGAGTCAAAGCCGCTGT
>JACOMS010000015.1:0-2069 GCA_014324115.1 Hyphomonadaceae bacterium | reverse complement strand
CCGCGCGGCCCGGCCCGAAGACCGCCAGCTCTTTCACCAGATCCTCGGTTATGCCGCTCTCAAAACAGGCGACAAGGGCGGTGTCATCGACGAAAAACACGGTTTTGCCCTGCACGGTCTTGCGGCGGATGGGCAGGGTCAGGTCCACACCCCAATCCACCAGCACCTGGAACAACAGGTCTTCGGCTGTGCGGTCCGCCTTTATATTTTCGACGGTCCCGGACAGGTCGGATTGCTTCAGTTCATTGGGGAGATAGTAGACATCCTTCATGTTGGAGGAGTCCACCCTGAGCACCCGAAAGCCGACATCGCGGTTCCAGTCAGGGTGGCACTCACCTTCGAGGACTTTTTTGCCCGCGCGGCGGATGCGTTCCTTCGCAATGTCCGCGATGGTTTTATAGCCCGCTTCAAAGGCTTTGGATTTTTCTTCGCAGGGTTCTGCACATTGCACCAATATGAACCGCCTGTTGCCGCCGTCCTTTGCGTTTAGCCGCAAAACGGCGTCAGCAGTAGTGGCTGATCCAGCAAAGAAATCCATTACAGTAAAGCCATCGGAATTAATGAGCCTGATCAGCTCGATCATCAGATCGACGCTTTTGGGGTTCTCGAATGGGAGATCAAAGTCTTTCCGGATTTGTGAAACTTCGATGTCGGTCCAGTTCGAAGACCTGAGTGCTGAGTCTGAGGGAGAAATCCAATACTGAACCCCCCCATTCTTACCTGTGCCATTTTCTATGCGTCGGACAAATCTCAACGACTTGCCAGTCTTCCGCCAGTACTCTTCAAGGCTCATTGTGTTGGAGAACTCGTTCACATACTTTTCGTAGTTGGAGACACCCTCCAAGGCTTTTTTCTTTGACCAGCGCCATTGACCGGTCTCTGGCGTAAAGCCCATAAGCTCGTAGCGCATTGTAGGTCTGTCTGCGCCGCTCCAAAAAACATTCCAGTTTCCTTTCGAAGGTGCACTTTGCTTCTTCATTCGGAGTGCATTCATCAGGAATGTTCGGCTCTTTGCATATGCAAGAACATACTCGAAGCCCACATTCATGCTGCACAGTCCGTTATCTGCAAACTGTAAGTTAAGAGCCTTTACTCTCCTGCGAGTGAGGATAGTGTTTCTATAATTTTCCTTTCCAAATATTTCATCACAGATTCGGCGCAGATTTGCCTTTTCACCTTCGTCAATCGAAATGAAAATTGCTCCATCATCTGCCAGAAGATTCCGTGCCAGTTTCAGGCGTGGATACATGAATGACAACCAGTCCGAGTGAAACCTTCCGCTGGTTTCTGTATTGGCGACAAGACGCCCACCGTCCCCATCGCGATCCCCGCTGGCCTGTTCAAAATCTTCCCGACTCTGCCGGAAATTGTCCCGATAGATGAAATCCCTGCCCGTATTATAGGGCGGATCAATGTAGATCAGCTTGACCCTGCCGAGGTAGGTCTCCTGAATCAGCTTCAGTGCCTCAAGGTTATCGCCTTCAATGAACAGATTTCGGGTCGTATCGAATTGCACGCTTTCGGCACGCACCGGTCGCAGCGCCTTCGCAATCGGCGTATTGGCCAGGGCCAGAGCCTCACGCTTGCCCGGCCAGTCCAGCCGGTACCGTTCCTGCGGGCCTTCGACGATGTGGTCGCTTAACTCCTGACGCAGCAGATCGAAGTCTATGGCCAGACGCGGGGCCTGAGTTGCCTGGTCGTACACCTCGGTCACGCAGCCGGGGAACAGTTCGCGTATTCCCGCGATGTTGTCCCGGCTCAGGTCGGGGCTGTGCATTTTCAGCTTGTCCATGCTCTGTCTCCCGTGCTTTTACGCTGTCCATGGTCTGTGAACGGATATTGTCCAGCTTGTCCCGGCTGAGCGCAACAAGGCTTTCCCTACCCAACTATAATAACGCCCATTCCGGTTTATGTGTCCCATCACCGGAGGCGAGCAATCGGTCTAGAAGTGCGGCAAGGTCTTGTTCATTCATCGACATATCAGATTGATCTGACGTCGGTGGCGGGCGAGAGCTGGCGGAATATCTGCACGGTGTTGATCTTCACCGCGTCCGAGTCAAAGCCGCTGT
>JACOMS010000014.1 GCA_014324115.1 Hyphomonadaceae bacterium | reverse complement strand
GCGATGAACCTGCTCAAGGCGGCTAATCGCATCAACCTGGTGGCTGCGTGACGGGGGAGTCCGTCCAGAACTGTCTGATACCGCAGATGTCAGACCGCAGAAGGCACTCATCGGCACCAAACACCCGCTCTCCGGGGCCGGAAACGGCGCAAATCCCAAAATCCCGGCAAATCCGGATAAATTCGCAACAGTCTTAAATCAGGCTACTGCCGCTGTGGCCGTCCGCGCGTCGCCCTGTGTGATGGGAAGACTGGTGGTGACGCTGTCGAGAGCGGCCATCCCTTTTTCAACACCTTTCCTTCCAGGCTGGTCTGCACAGCTGTCCGCGAGCTTCGGAACACATAACTATGCATGCGGATTTGTCACGGAAAGTCCGCAGGCAGCCCCACAGTTCACGAGATTTGCGACCTTGAGATAAAAGTATGTTGCATTCGAATGTAAAAATGGTAACCAGCTCACGAATTCAATCATTGGAGCGAAGTTATGGCTCAATATTTGAAGCATGGCATTGATGTTGATACCAAGTTACAAACGGATATCCGGGTCCGTGAAAATGTCGAGGATATTTTATCCGAAGTGGAAAAACACGGTGAGGTGGCCGTTCGCAAATTTTCGGAAAAATTCGATGGTTGGTCGCCTGACAGCTTCCGCCTCACGCAGGCCGGGATTGATGCCTGTTACAGTGATGTTTCCCGGCAAGCCTTGGAGGATATAGAATTTGCCCAAGCTCAGGTCCGTAACTTTGCGCAGATCCAGCGTGACTCCATGCGGGATGTCGAAGTTGAAACCCTGCCCGGCGTCGCGCTGGGCCACAAACACGTGCCTGTAAATGCCGCCGGCTGTTATGTGCCCGGAGGTAAATATCCGCTTATCGCATCTGCCCATATGTCGGTTGTCACCGCCAAAGTCGCAGGTGTCCCGCGTGTGGTCGCCTGTGCCCCGCCATTTAACGGACGTCCCCATCCGGCCATTGTCCTTGCGATGCACATGGCCGGTGCCGATGAAATTTACTGTGTCGGCGGGGTGCAGGCTGTGGGCATGATGGCCATCGGGACAGAAAGCTGCGATCCGGTGGATGTACTGGTCGGACCCGGTAATGCTTATGTTGCGGAAGCCAAACGGCAGCTTTTTGGACGTGTCGGGATTGACCTCCTTGCCGGCCCAACTGAAACGCTCATCATAGCAGATGAAAGCGTTGATGGGGAGATGTGTGCGGCTGATTTGTTAGGGCAGGCCGAACACGGCGTAAACTCCCCCGCTGTTCTGATTACGAACTCGGAAAAACTCGCCAAGGATACAATATCCGAAGTGGAAAGACAGCGCCATATCCTGCCCACAGGCGATATTGCAGGGCAGGCCTGGGATGACTGTGGTCAAGTCATCCTCTGCGACGATTATGAGGAAATGGTCAAAATGGCCGACTTTGTAGCATCCGAGCATGTGCAGGTCATGACCCGGGATCCTGATTATTTCCTCAAAAATATGACCAATTACGGGGCGCTGTTCCTGGGGCATGAAACAAATGTCGCCTATGGCGACAAGGTGATTGGTACCAACCATACCCTGCCGACTAACAAGGCGGCCCGCTACACAGGCGGTCTGTGGGTGGGTAAATTCCTCAAGACCTGTACCTACCAACGTGTCACTGAAGAAGGCTCCGTCATGGTCGGCGAATATTGCTCACGGCTTTGTGCCTATGAGGGTTTTGCCGCGCACAAGGAACAGGCTGATATCAGATTGCGCCGCTTCGCCGGGCAAAATATCCAGGGACTGGACACTCTTCCCTCGCCGCGAAAACCGGCTCAATGAACGAACAGTTTTGCATGAGTGATTTTCAGAGGGAAAAACTGCTGATCCGGGACTACACGGCGGCATTTGATGCGTCCTTGCATACTGATCCCGAAAAAACTCTCCTGGACTATGTCACTCGCGACTACTGCTGGCGGGGCGTGCACCCCTTCTACGAGTCGGAGGGGGCAGAAGCCGTCGTCGAGAGATTTTGGAACCCCTTGTCGACATCCATTCGCCACATCCAACGTCGCGAAGATATTTTTTTTGCTGGCCGGAATATCTATCGGGACATACAGGAAGTCTGGACCTGTTCCATGGGGCATTTCATGGGATTGTTCGATAAAAACTGGCTGGATATTCCGGCCACCCGTAAAGTGGTTTTTCTGCCTTATGCAGAGTTCCATCGTGTGGAGGGAGAAAAAATCGCAGAGACAGCCCTGTTCATCGACATTATTCGCGTGACGCAACAGGCGGGATTAAATCCGGTCCCGCAGCAGACGGCTGCGCCAATTGTTCAACCGGGCCCCCGGACCCATGACGGCATATGTCTGGATATGTCAGACCCGGCAGAATCACAAAAGACACTGGATTTGCTTGATGAGATGGTCAGTGATTTATCTGAGCTTAATGTATCGGGAAATGATCACTGTCCGCCTGAATTTCTCGCCAGGACCTGGCATGAGGATATGATCTGGTATGGCCCGGCGGGCATAGGTACGACCTACACCATTCCGCGTTATCAGGAACAGCATCAATATCCTTTTCGCTCAAGCCTGACACACAAGGTGTTTAATGGACATGTCACGCGCATTGCCGAAGGTAACTATGCGGGATGGTTTGGTTGGCCCAACCTCTACAACGTCAACAAGGGCGGTTTTCTGGGCCTGCCTGGAAGTGATATGCGGGCCGAGATGCGAATCGTGGATATCTACCGTCGCAATGGTGACAGGCTGGCCGAAAACTGGGTTTTTATTGATCTTTTGCACTATTGTACCCAACACGGCGTTGATCTTTTGAAAAATCCGGACGCACTTCAACACGCGTCCTGACGATGTCCGCAGCGGGCCGACTCATAGCCTGTCACCCTGTCGGCACCTGCCGTTACGGGATCAAAAACCGGTCCGGGTGCCGTTGTCACATCGGATTTGATACGGGGCGGGACCGAAAATGTCCGTGTGATCGGTGCCTCCGTTATGCCGGGAATGACTGTGGGTAACACCCACGCCCCACCGTGACGATTACCGATAAGGGCCTTGATAGTTATTCCATCCCGGATGATTACATAGACCCTCGCCGATCGGCGTTTTTTATGGCACGGTTTGTAGTCAGGGCTCACGAATCCCGCGACGATTACGGAAATTGCTGATTGATGAAAGTGGTTGTGCCCATGATATGACAACGCGGCTTATAAAACCCGGCCACAGGAGAGTTGGCTTTGTCGCTGGATTGCCGCAACATGGTACATACGGGGAACGCGAGGCGGACGCAGCCACGGCCCGGAGAGCACCGCAGATGCGGCGCGGTGAACCCGGCCCCCCGACCCATCCGAAGCGCCGTGAAAGTTTTTCAACAGAATTGTTTATCGGCGGGACAGTTTGATATCTACTTGATTGACAGCGTTGTCATACATTAGGAGTAAATTACGTCGGGTCTGTGATGTCTGGTGCATCAGAGGCCCTGCTCCCCGCGATGATTAGAGAAAAAATGGCAGAATTCATTCCCGTCGAACCGTTTGATATTGTCATTATGGGTGGTAACGGTGATCTGTCCAGACGTAAGCTGTTGCCGGCACTGTTTCACCGCCATCTGGACGGGCAAATCCATCCGAGTTGCCGAATTGTCGCTGTCGCCCGTCAAAATATGTCGCGCGCCGATTTTGTCGACTTCGCCGAAGTCGCCTGCAGGAAGGCAACGCAGAACTGGGATGAGTCCACATGGACGGATTTTGCCAGCCGCCTGTTCTATCAGATTATGGATGCAACCGATAAGAACGGTCCCTGGGACAAGATCAAGAAGCACCTGACTCGAGATGATCGCATTTGTGTTTTCTACCTCGCCACAACTCCGCGCATCTATGTAGATATTTGTGACGCCCTGAAAGCCAACGGTCTGAACGGGCCATGGTCACGTCTGGTCCTGGAAAAACCCATTGGCACAGATCTGGCCTCGGCCCGGGAAATTAATCGGGGCGTCGGTGCGGTCTTTCCGGAAAATTCGATTTACCGGATTGATCATTATCTCGGTAAGGAAACTGTCCAGAACCTCTTGGTTCTCCGTTTTGCCAACACGCTGTTCGAGCCTGTATGGTCACGAAATACTATTGACCACGTCCAGATTACAGTTGCCGAGTCTCTTGGCCTCGAAGGGCGGGCGGATTATTTTGACCGCTCTGGCGCTGTACGGGACATGATTCAGAATCACCTTTTGCAACTGCTTTGTCTCACGGCAATGGAGCCCCCCAACGAGCTGGACGCAGACAGTGTACGCACGGAGAAGATCAAGGTTTTGAAAGCGCTTCAGCGTTTTACCCCGAACAACGTCAAACAGAATTCCGTACGTGCACAACACAAAGCAGGTCTTGTTGATGGCAAGGCCGTGCCGGGCTATCTCGAAAACCTGTCAAGCGGCGAAAGTTCAACGGAAACCTTTGTCGCCCTCAAGGTGGAAGTCGCCAACTGGCGCTGGGCGGGCGTGCCGTTTTACCTGCGCACAGGGAAGCGGATGGAAAGCCGTCGCTCCGAAATTGTTGTACAGTTTAAACCCACCCCGCATCGTTTATTTGAAAATGCCGATCGTGCGCCCAATCAGTTGGTGATCCGTCTACAGCCCGATGAGGGCATGCGGCTCTATATGCAGATAAAGGAGCCCGGACCCGGCAGAATGCGATTGAAATCCCTACCACTCAATCTGGCCTATGCCGAGGAATTTCTTGTGCGCTACCCCGATGCCTATGAGCGTCTTCTGATGGATGTGATTCGCGGAAATCTCTCTTTATTCATGCGGTCCGACGAGGTTGAAGAAGCTTGGCGTTGGGTTGACGCACTATTGCAGGCTTGGGAAGATTCAGATCAGCCTCTCGAAACCTATCAGGCCGGTACAGACGGGCCGCTACAGTCGGCCATGCTGATTGACCGGGACGGGCGCAATTGGTGGAACAGTAAATAATGTCGCCACTGGAAACATTTGAAACAGCCAAGGCCTGGGAACAGGCGATCACGGACCGGATTTACACAGAATTGAAATCCCGCCTTGAAGTTGCCGACATAGTCAGCTTTCTGGTTTCCGGCGGGTCTTCGCCTTTACCGATTTACAAGCACCTGTCGAAAACCGATCTGGACTGGGGCCGGATTAAGGTTGCTCTGGTTGATGAGCGCTGGGTGGAGCCGGATCACGACGCCTCAAACGAAAGACGTATTCGGCAAACACTCCTTCAGAACAAGGCTGCTCCAGCGCAATTCATCGGCATGAAAACGGAAGATGAAACACCCCATGAGAGTCTGGCGGAACGCGAAGCCGCCTATGCGAACCTGCCGCAGCCCTTTGATGTTATCCTGCTCGGCATGGGTGGTGACGGACATACAGCCTCACTTTTCCCCGAGGCTTACGGCCTGGATATAGCCTTTGAGTCTGACAGGAACCTCGCAGCAATCAAAGCCACCCGCTCGGATGTGACCGGGGAGCATATCCTGCGCATGACTGTGGGGTTAAGGGCAATAGGTAATGCCAGAACAAATATTCTGGCAATTTCCGGGCAGAGCAAACGCCGTATCTGGGAACTGGCGCAAGGTGAGACTGTCGATAGAGAAACCATGCCTGTAAAAGCCGTTCTGGAACTGGACAATATTACCACATATTGGTGGGGCCCTTCATGAGTGTTGGCGTGCATCCGGTTATCAAAAACGTCACCGAACGCATTATCGATCGCTCCGGGGATTCAAGACGGGACTATCTTGACGAAATGCGGTCCCGCCGCATGGATGACCCGGCGCGGAGGACACTCTCCATGGGGAACCAGGCTCACGCCGCCGCCGGCTGCGCAATCATGGACAAAAAGGCTCTGCTTGGCACAGACTGGCCGAACATCGGTATCATCACGTCCTATAATGACATGCTCTCGGCGCATCAACCGTTTGAACGCTTTCCGGAGATCATCCGAAAAGCTGCCCGCGCAGCGGGAGCCACAGCCCAAGTCTCCGGCGGTGTACCGGCCATGTGTGACGGTGTCACCCAAGGCCAGGACGGAATGGAGCTTTCGCTGTTCTCACGGGATGTCATCGCCATGGCGACCGCCGTATCCCTCTCCCATGATACATATGATGCGGCACTTTTTCTGGGGGTTTGTGACAAGATTGTACCCGGACTGCTAATCGGGGCCTTGCAGTTCGGTCACCTGCCGTCCGTCTTTGTACCTGCCGGGCCAATGCCGTCCGGCTTGCCCAACAGGGAGAAGGTCCGCGTCCGGCAGCTTTTTACCCGAAGCAAGGTCGGACGCGATGAACTTCTGAGGGCAGAAAGTGAAAGCTATCACAGCCCCGGGACCTGTACGTTTTACGGCACGGCCAATTCCAATCAGATGTTAATGGAAGTCATGGGGCTCCATATTCCCGGCGCAGCATTTATTCAGCCCGGCTTGGCCTTGCGTGATCGTCTTACTGAAGCCGCAACACAACAGGCTGTGAAATTGACAGCCTTGAGAGGCAATTATACACCGATCGCTGAAATTGTGGACGAAAAAGCGGTTGTAAATGCCATTGTCGGCCTGATGGCCACAGGTGGCTCGACTAACCATACCCTGCATATTCCAGCCATCGCCCGCGCTGCCGGAATTATTGTCGATTGGGATGACTTCAGCGAAATATCATCTGTCACGCCCCTGCTTACCCGCATTTATCCCAACGGATCTGCCGATGTGAACCATTTCCACGCCGCAGGCGGTATGGGTTACCTCATTCGTGAACTGCTCGACGCCGGGCTGATGCATGAGGATGTCCTGACTGTAGTCGGTAAAGGCCTGCGCGCCTACACACGCGAACCGGTTGAATCCGGCGATGGTGTTATCTGGCGGGATGCGCCGGAAATCTCCGGCGAGGATAGTATTTTACGCCCGGCATCCAGGCCTTTCGCGGAAGATGGCGGGCTGCGTCTGCTTGATGGGCCGCTCGGGCGTGGAATCATTAAAATCTCCTCTGTGGCCACCGAGCATCAGTATGTCAGGGCCCCGGCGCGGGTTTTTGATAGTCAGAACGCTTTTCTCGCCGCTTTTAATGACGGGCAGTTGACCGGGTCCCATATTGCCGTCATCCGCTTCCAGGGCCCCCGGGCCAACGGCATGCCGGAACTACACAAGCTGACCCCACCCTTGGGTGTGTTACAGGATCAGGGCGTTCCTGTCGCACTTGTCACAGACGGGCGTATGTCGGGCGCGTCCGGCAAGGTCCCTGCGGCTATTCATGTCGTACCCGAAGCCGGAATGGGCGGGCCGCTGGCTTATGTGCGGGACGGAGATATCATCACACTGGATGCCGCAAATGGACGTCTGGAGATTGACGTGAATGAAGCCCGACTCATGGCTCGCAATCCGGCGGAATTGCGGCGGAACAGACCGGTTCTGGGTCTGGGCCGGGATATATTTGAAGGTTTCCGCGCAACATGCTCGACTGCCGAGACCGGGGCCAGCAGCCTGATCGGCACTGCCTCATGATTCAAAAACCGACATTGGAGGTCCCTATACTGGTCGGCGATGTCGGCGGCACAAATGTGCGGTTTGGTCTGGCCCATCGGGATGAGGCCGAACATTTGGCGATTGAGGCTTTTTCCGGCTGGCCCGGGAACGATTTTCCGACGTTGCGGGGCGCAATCGGTCATTATCTGGAACGGTCCGATGTTGCACCAACGGCCATCAGTCTTGCGGTCGCTGGGCCTGTTGCAGATGGAATGGCCAGATTGACCAACCGGGACTGGAGTATTTCCGTGTCTGATCTGGATGGTTTTGACGGCATAGATAACGTCGCTCTGTTCAACGATTTTGAGGCCATGGCGCGATCCGTACCGGAAATGAGTGCGCAGGATTTCAAACTCGTACATGACGGACAGTCCATACCGGATGAGCCCATACTGGTGGCTGGCCCCGGTACGGGTTTTGGGGTTAGCTTCATCATTCCGGACGGCGATACCTGGCGTGTGATGAATACAGAAGGCGGCCATCAGGCCTATTCGCCGCGCAGTCCTGTCGAGTGCGAAATACTCGACATCCTACATCAGGATTATGATTTTGTGTCTTTAGAAATGATCAGTTCCGGTTCCGGACTTGATCTTGTCCACAGGGCTGTCAGCCGGAGACACGGTGTGCCCTACGAACATATGAGCCCCGCCGAATTGCGTAAATGCGCCGATGACGGTAACCCGGTGTGTGTGGAAGTGTGCGATATTCGCGCTGCGGCAACCATGGGCGCGATCGGCGATTTGGTCCTGTCCGGCGGAGCCCGCGGCGGGGTTGTTCTCGCCGGGGGTGTATCCGAGCGTATGTGTGACCTGTTTATGCAGCCGGAACCTATGGCGCGCTATTACAACCGCGGACCGTCTACGGATTATGTCAAAAACGTGCCCGTTCGGTTGCTGATAAATCCTATGGCCCCCCTCATCGGTGCAGCGGCTCTCTTCGAGGACAGGTCGCACAAAAGCCCCCGGTCCGGAAAATCATGTATCTGACTTGAAGGGCGCCGCCTTAACATGCCCGCAACCCGCAGGTTCGGGATCACAGAAGGCGATTGCTATCCACGAGTTTGGCGTGTTGCGCTGATTGACCCCAACCGACCCACCTAAACCGTATTCGGTGTCGTTGGCACGCCGCACGATGTCATTGACCTGGGAGTAGGAGATCACCGGCAATATTGGGCCAAATTGCTCTTCATCCACAATCTGGTGTCTATCTGTTACATCCCGCACAATGGTTGGTGAGATAAAATAACCGCTTCCTTCGAGAACTTCGCCTCCGGCAATCACATTGCCGTCCCTGGATGCCCGTTCCAGAAAATCGCAGACTTTGTTGTATTGCTGCTTATTTTGAATCGGACCGATTGTCGTGCCTTGGTTCAGGCCGTCACCCACAACCGCTTCCCTGGCAAGTTTTGCTAATTCATGAACATAGGCGCACTTGACCGCCAAACATACTTGACCGGCGTTCATAGATGCCGCGTTAAAGATTCCCTGTGCGGCTTCCTTGACATCAACATTGTCAAGGACAATGGCCGGATCGTTGCCCCCAAGCTCCAAGGTTAGATGCTTTAGTGAACCCGCGGAATTTTCCATAATGCGTTTCCCGGTTTTCGATGAACCCGTAAAACCTACTTTTGCGACATCCGGGTGGGACGTCAGACAAGGCCCGAGGTCATTGTCATCTGCGATAATGTTCATAACGCCGACAGGAAAAACATCTTTTGCAAGAGATGCGAACGCCAGAGTCGTCACGGGAGTTGTGGGGGCGGGTTTGATCACAATCGTATTGCCCGCGAGCGCCGCCGGTCCGATCTTCCAACAGGCCAACAATAGCGGGAAATTCCACGCAACAATTCCGGCCACAACGCCGAGTGGTTTTCGCTTCAGTTCAACACACCCCAGGTTGTCCTGGATGATGCAGGACGGGATTTCCAGAGTTGCGTAATGGAGCGAGTACGCCTCTGCCCAGATCATTTCACCAAGAGCTTCCGGCAGAGGCTTGCCTTGCTCCCGGGTAAGAATTCTTGCGAGATATTCCGAGTTTTTCTGCAACTGCGTCAGCAAGTTGCTCAAGGCACTTACGTCTTCCCTCAATGGGTGTCGCTGACCAGGTCGGGAACGCCTGTTTCGCGGCCTGTACAGCACGGTTTACCTGAGCTTCAGATGTACGAGATACTGTCGCAAATTCCTGCCCGGTGGCCGGATTTATGATACCCGGTTTTTTGTCGCCGGTTACCATCCGGCCGTCCATGAGCATATCATTGTTGCATTGGTTGGTTCCGCTCCAGGCTGTTTCCCGTTTTTAACAATTCAACTGCTGAGACA
This sequence comes from Hyphomonadaceae bacterium, assembly GCA_014324115.1. Taxonomy (GTDB): domain Bacteria; phylum Pseudomonadota; class Alphaproteobacteria; order Caulobacterales; family Maricaulaceae; genus JACOMS01. Next base: position 18,983 of record JACOMS010000014.1, on the reverse strand, counting down.
TCTGTTTGCGCATTACAAACTTCTGGATTTTTCCCGTGACCGTCGTTGGAAATTCGTCAACAAAAACAATGTATTTCGGGATTTTGTAATGAGCAATCCGGCCTTGGCAAAACGCTTTCACGGCCTCGGAAGTGAGGCCCGGTTGCTTGAGCTTGATCCAGGCACAAACCTCTTCCCCAAAACGGTCGTCGGGGACACCAAAAACCTGCACATCCTGAATGCTGTCGTGACGATACAGGTATTCTTCTATTTCTTTTGGATAGATATTTTCGCCCCCGCGGATAATCATGTCCTTCAAACGACCTGTTACGTCCACATAGCCATCTTCGTCCATAACGCCGAGATCACCGGAATGCATCCAGTTTTGACCGTCTATAGCCTCTGCTGTACGCTCCACATCGTTCCAGTATCCCCGCATCACCGAATAACCCCGAAACAGTATCTCCCCTTGCTGTCCCCGGTTTACTGTCGCCCCGTTTTCATCGACGATTTTCGACTCTACAAACGGGTGAACACGGCCAACGGTGCCAACCCGCTTTTCCAGCGTGTCATCCGGCAAACTTTGAAAGCTTAATGGACTGACTTCCGTCATCCCGTAACCGATCGTAATCTTCGACATGTTCATGTCCGAGATAACGCGCTTCATAACCTCAATCGGACAGGGAGAACCCGCCATAACGCCGGTCACCAAATGGCTGAGGTCAAAACTTTCCAGTTCCGGATGGTCGAGTTCTGCGATGAACATCGTCGGAACACCGTGCAGTGCGGTGCATTTTTCTTCCGACACAGTTTGCAACACGGTGGCCGGATCGAAGGCCTCATCCGGAAAGACCATCGTCGCGCCATGTGTTACGCAGGTCAGCACCCCTAATACCATGCCAAAGCAGTGATACAGCGGCACCGGTATACAAAGCCGACTCTCCGGGGTGAATTCCATTCGAACGCCGCAGAAGTAGGCATTGTTCAAGATATTGTGATGTGAGAGCGTCGCTCCTTTGGGGAACCCTGTCGTTCCGCTTGTAAATTGGATGTTGATGGGATCTTCAGGTTGTAGAATACTTGCACGCTTTCTGACCTCGGCAGTCAATTCCGGCGTCGCCCTGTCGAGAACATCTTGAAAACGCAGGAATCCGTCATATTTCGTACGCGAGATAACGACAGCCGTTTTCAAATGAGGGAGACGCGCACTCGACAGATTTTCCTCGCAGCCGACGGAAATTCCCGGCACGAGCTCTTGTATGATTGAGATATAGTCACTTGTTTTAAACTTCTCGGCAAGAATGAGTGCGCGACACTCCACCTTGTTCAAAGCGTATTCAATTTCTGCGGTCCGATAGGCTGGATTGATGTTTACGAGCACTAGGCCAAGTTTGGCTGTGGCCAGTTGCGTGATCACCCACTCGGCATTGTTGGGGGACCAGATTCCAACCCGATCTCCGACATCAAGGCCCAGTGTACTCAACCCGGCTGCCGCCTGGTCAGCAGCTTGGTTCAACTCTGCAAATGTCATGCGGACACCCTGGTGCCGTGATACCAAAGCCTCATGGTCAGCATGCAGAGTGCTTGCGTATTCCAATGCCTGGCCGATTGTCTCATAGCGCAGCGGATGATCGCTTGCACCGGACACGTAGCTGAGCACTATTTCATCCTCCGTTTGTAAACACTTCACGGCCCACCCGGGTTAAATCGGTAATTGCTCCCGAAGTCGGGGCGAGAGTTACCAGAAACACAAGATCCAGGTTTTCCATATTTTCCACCTGTTACCCCATCCAACGCACGGCCACCCATTACGAAACGCCTCGAAATTCTTTTTCTAGAATTCGTATCGAAGCGTGGCTGTCCAGGTGCGGGGGCGGTCATAATACTGTTCAATCATACCGAACAAACCTCCGTTAGCAAGTGTTCCGGAGACATCAAATGTTTGAACGAGGTAATCCTCATCCGTGATGCCGGTCAGTTCCATACCACCAAGCTGCCATTTTGCGGTCGCGGTAGCACCAAAGGTGCTCAGATCGTTGCGCCCGCGAAAATCACAGTCGCCGACAAAAACATCACCGTCCAGGTCGACATAATTACCCACCCCAAAGCCGTTCGCAGGCACCGGTCCAGGCCGGAGCGCGAGACCTTCGGGTTCAGGAACTCCTGCACCACAGCCACAAGGTCATCAAGAGATATCGACAGCGTTTTGCGCAAGGCCACCGCAACGGCTTCCTGAGCGGGTGTCAGCGTGGTTTGCAGACGTGCGGCCTGTGGCGGCTGTGATCCTTGACGCCATCGCGCTGTCGCCACTTCCAGACGGTCCGTTCTGTGGTGCCGTGGCGCTCTGCCGGAACCCGGGCGGACTCATCAACATGCGACACCTGATTTATCACGAAACACAGCGGGTGGGGTGCGCCTGAAATCCGGATTATCAGCCAAAATACCTCTAGAACGCCCCAAAACGGGCGCCATACAGGGCCCGCAGCCAAGCGCCTGATTGAAATCACATAAAACTGACTCAAAATCGAACATTGATGGAGGTGTCCAGTTCTGTAAAACAACCTGTAAACAACGACATAAGGTCGAAAATGTGTTCACAAGGCTCAGGGATTGGCGCAGAATTGCAATTCGTTATGACAAATGCGCACACACTTTTTTCGCTGCTGTCCTCATCGCGGCCATCGTCACATACTGGATTTAATGAGTCCTGACCTTGGTGTAAAAATGTGAAGCCGGTTCTCAATATCCAGAATCTGACAGTTTCATATGGTCAGCATGTGGTGCTGGATGCTGTTGATCTTGCCATAAACACCGGAGAGATCGTGGGGTTGATCGGACCTAACGGCGCGGGGAAGTCCAGCCTGATCAAAACCTTGTGCGGGCGGATAAAACCGGATGACGGTCACATGAATGTCGGGGATGTGCACCTGAAACACGGGCGGGCGCGCCGTCATCTCATGGGGATGGTGCCGCAGGATATAGCCCTTTACCCACACATGACCGGACGTGAAAACCTGGCCGCCTTCGGACGAATGGCCAATGTCACGGGCAGGGAATTACGCGACACCATAGACAAATCCTTGAGAGCTGTAGGCATGACCGACAAACAGAATGTCCGGGTTGGCGCCATGTCCGGCGGTATGAAACGCCGGATCAACGTAGCCGCCGCAATTCTACATGCGCCGAAGTTGCTGATTTTTGATGAACCCACGACCGGAGTTGACATTCCGGCCCGGGACACGGTACACCGCCTGATCAAGAGCCTCGCCGAACGGGGTCTGGCCATATTGCTCGTCACCCATGAACTGGAACAGGTTGAAAGCCTGTGTGATAAAATCTGCCTGTTGGCCGAAGGCAAAAATCTCATCAGCGGACCACCCCCCGACGTCTTGTGGCAGGTTTACGGTCCTTCAAGACAAACTGTCATAAGGCTGGCCCGATCCCCCGAACCGGAATTTATCAAAGCGCTTTCGGGACATGGTTTTGAACAGGCTGAATTACCCACGGTCTGGCAGACATTTCGCAACGTAAAAGATGTCGGGATAATCAGCCGTTTCCTTGCTTCGACCTGTACAGACAAGGCGATTATCCGCGAAGTTCTGGTACGACAGCCAAGCCTTTCGACTCTGATGCATCACGTCGAACACACTGGCGAACTGCCGTGATTGGCAGTGTATTCCAGGTTATGTGGTTACGCCTCTGGCGGGATCGGGGTGCGTTGATTCTCGCTTTTGTCCTGCCGGGTTTCATATTCGCCATTTTCGCCGCCATTTTCTCTAACGCATCCGGCGGACAGTTGTATCTCCGCGTGTCCATGTCCCTGGAGACAGATGTGCCTGCTTCCGTTGAGCTGGCGAAAACCTTACAGGCAGATGACAGCCTGTCCCTGAGTTTCGAGGCTGACTGGTCCGAATCCGATATACGCGAGCGTGTGCGACTGGGACAGGATGACGTGGGATTGACAATAGTGGGAGATATCGCACAGCCCACCCCGCCCCCGATCCGCGTTATCAAAGACTCGAGCCGGGACATTGCTGTCTCGGTCCTGAAAGGGCATATTCAGCAGGTTATGGCGAATCAGGCCGGGCAGACGGCGACGGCTATGTTTGAGGACATATCCGCCTTGCCCGGGGCAGCGAACCACGGCCCGGACGACCGGTCAGTGATCTATTATGTCGGTGCAACCTCTATCCTTTTCCTCCTGTTCTCGGCCATGCAGGGCGCATCTCTATCCCTTGAAGAGCGCCACAACAGCATATCCGACCGGATTCTTGCCGGACCGGTCGGCACGTTAAAAATCCTCGGCGGCAAGTTTGCCTTCCTGACGCTGATCGGCACGGTTCAAGCCGCACTTATTGTTGTGGTCGCCTGGCTGTTTTTCGATGTTCCTGTCCTCAATAAACTACCGGCTTTAGGGTTGGCATGTCTTGGTGCCGCCAGCCTTTCAGCAGGTTCGGCCTTGTTGGTGGCAAGCCTGACTGACAGCCTGGCCCAAATGAATACTGTCGCTACGTTTACTGTTTTGCTCGCTTCGGCCATGGGTGGATCAATGGTGCCCCGCTTCATGATGCCGGACTGGCTACAGGCGATTGGCATGTTTACACCCAACTATTGGGCAATCGAAGCCTTCTACGGATTGTTGGCGCGGGGACAATCCGTTGCGGATTTGCTCCCCGTCTGGAGTGTGTTGTTTTGCGGGGGCGCGGCAACTCTGATCCTTGCCACCATCATTTCGCACCGTATGATGCGCCTGTAATGCAAAAGGCTATCCGATATCACCTGCTGACCGTACAAATCCATCCCGAACCGTGGCCGGGGCTACCGGCCCGCAAGAGAGAAACCGTATGATTGCGAATCTCGTCATCGTCATTGCCAGTCTTGTTTTTATGGAAGTGTTTGCAATCTATTTCCATAAACATGTAATGCACGGCCCCGGCTGGGGATGGCACGAAAGCCACCATGTTGTGACGCCCGGATATTTCGAAAAAAACGATCTTTACACCCTCTGCTTTTCTGTAATCGCCATCGGGCTGTTCATCGCAGGCTCATTGTGGTGGTCACCACTCTGGTACACCGCACTCGGTGTTACAATTTATGGCCTGCTTTACGGTTTTGTGCATGACGGTCTGGTACATCAGCGCTGGCCGTTCCGATACGCACCCAAGGGCGGTTATTTGCGCCGTCTCGTCCTCGCCCATCGGCTCCACCACTATACAACAACCAAACATGGAGCCGTGAGTTTCGGATTTTTATGGGCTGGTGATCCGGAAAAACTCAAGGCCAGGCTCAAAAATGACGAACACGCTTGATTTTCTACGAATCGCAGACCAGCATGTCTCTCCCCCGTTTCGGGGTTAAGTCATGCGGTTCGGGGCCGTGTATAAAACTTTCCCCGGGATACATCAGCTATTTGCCCCCGTTTTAATGTCGGACCGAGCGCTCCTATAACCAAAGCAGTCTTTTTACCTCCAGACAGGCTGACCCGGCCTTCCCAGGATTCCGGGCCGCCATCCCGGAGCTTTTCACCGATAGCACGATAGACGGCCAAGGCCGCCGAAATCGCCCAGGCACAGCGAAAAGTAAGTTCCCTGATCCCGACCCTGGCGGAAGCGTAATAGTTTTCGGCTATGTTCAGAAGATCGACAGTAACCTCAAAGGCCGCAGGCCGGTTTTCCCGTTTTGCAAGTTCCCCTGCATCCGTCGGCGCGCCGTGTTTAATCAGTAAATTCCCGGGTAAAAACACACGGCCAGCCCGCGCATCATCAATGACATCACGGGCAATGTTTGTAAGCTGAAACGCAAGTCCCAGATCGCTGGCCCGGTCAAGTGTCGCATCGTCCCGCACGCCCATGACATTTGCCATCATGACCCCAACGACCCCTGCGACGTGGTAGGAATAGTCGAGAATGTCTTCGACCGTTTCATAAATTCGGTTCGTAGCGTCCATTTCAAACCCCTTCAGGAGATCGAAAGGATGTCGGTGATCAATGTCATGGGTTTTCACGACGCGCGTCAATCCCTCAAACACAGGATCATCTGTCGGCTGATCGTTCAACGCGGATTGTGTTTTTTTCCGAAGGTTTTCGAGCCGCTCTGCCTGCCCGGTTTTGTAATCCGCAATCTGGTCATGGCCCATGACTTGTCCGTCAATCACATCGTCGCAATAACGACACCAAGCATAAAGCATTGAAGCATCATCCCGCAAAGCGGGTGGTAGAACAAGGGATGCCAAGGCAAAACTTCCTGATCCCGCCTTGATGCTTCGATGACCGTGTTTCGTGACTCCATCCATGGTATCCGGTATTGCTGGATGCGTGCAATGCGCGTTCAGACGGACAGACTGGCAGCCTTGTCCCGACTTCACAACCGGAAAAGACGCACTCGCGCCCTTGACTCGGTAGGCTCAGGCGCTAAGCCCCGCGGCTCATATCACGTGTGAAACTTCGCGCCGGACCGTTTCTCCGGCGGCGGAAAATGATGGAGAACGCTCATGCACGCTTACCGCACCCACACCTGTGGGCAGCTCCGCGCGTCTGATGCGGGCAGCACCGCCAAACTATCCGGATGGATCCACAACACCCGCGAACACGCCAGTGCGCTTTTTGTTGATCTGCGCGATCATTACGGCCTTACCCAAGTCGTGATTTATGACGGCGCAGAGTTCTATGGACTTGTCAAACGTGCGCCCAGGGAAAGCGTCATTACCGTGACCGGCGAGGTTGTTGCACGGGACGAAACAGCTATCAACTCCAAACTCGACACAGGCGAAGTTGAGGTTGTGGCGAGGGAGCTTGTCATGGAAAGCCTCGCCAAGCCCGTACCCTTGCCGGTTTTCGGGGAACCGGATTATCCCGAGGATATGCGCTTGACTTACCGCTATCTTGACCTGCGCCGTGAGAGCCTGCATAAAAACATCATTCTGCGCGGGCAGGTTATCGACTCCCTGCGTCGCCGCATGATCGCACAGGGTTTTACCGAGTTTCAAACCCCGATCCTGACCGCAAGTTCACCGGAAGGTGCGCGCGATTTTCTGGTGCCGAGCCGTTTGAACCCCGGCAAATTCTACGCCCTGCCGCAAGCCCCGCAGCAGTTCAAACAGCTCATCATGATGTCCGGTTTTGACCGCTATTTCCAGATCGCGCCATGCTTCCGTGACGAGGATGCGCGCGCCGACCGCTCACCGGGTGAATTCTACCAGCTTGATATTGAAATGAGCTTTGTCACCCAGGAAGATGTCTTTGATGCGGTTGAGCCGGTCATGGCCGGAGTGTTTGAAGAATTTGCACACGGACGTACGGTCAAAACACCTTTCCCGCGCATTCCTTACAGGGACGCCATCGAAAAATACGGTTCGGACAAGCCGGATTTGCGCAATCCGGTATTGCTCAGGGATGTGTCCGAATTTTTCACGGATGAGAATAAATCCGGCTTTGGTATCTTCGCCAAAATAACCGGGGACGGCGGCCGGGTTATCGCCGTGCCGGCTCCCGGAGCCACCGACAGTCAGTCCCGTAAATTCTTTGACGATATGGATAAATGGGCTAGGAAAGACATGCAGATGCCCGGGCTCGGCTATGCGCGCCTGCGCGCGGATGAGGGTGTCATTTCATCTCAAGACCCGATTTTGAAGGCCTTCGAAGCGTGCCATTTCAGAGATTTCCTTGAGGCGACAGGCTTGAGAGCCGGAGACGGAGTCTTTTTTGCCGCGGGGAAAAGGGCCAATGCCTATAAACTGGCCGGAGCGGCCCGAAACCGGATCGGAGAGCAACTCGACATGCTTGAAAAAGACGTGTTCAGATTTTGCTGGATTGTCGACTTTCCAATGTATGAGCGGGACGAAGAGAACAACAAGGTCGATTTTTCGCATAATCCCTTCTCAATGCCGCAGGGCGGGATAGATGCTCTCGTATCTGCTGATACTGAAGAAAAACAACTCGACCTGCTGGCCTATCAATATGACATTGTCTGTAACGGGGTTGAGCTCTCATCCGGGGCTATCCGGAATCACAAGCCCGAAATCATGTACAAGGCCTTTGATATTGTCGGCTACGACAAAGCATTTGTGGACAGGAATTTTGCAGGCATGATTAACGCCTTCCAACACGGGGCCCCGCCTCACGGAGGGATTGCTCCCGGTGTTGACCGTATCGTCATGCTGCTTGCGGGAGCCCGTACCATCCGGGACGTCATCCTGTTCCCGATGAACGGCAACGCGCAAGACCTGATGATGAAAGCCCCGGGCAAGGCCAACCCGGCGCAGCTGGAGGAACTGCATTTGAGGCTGGTGCCGGTTGAGGACAATTAGGGTCGGGACCTGTTAATTTAATGGGTTCGCTCATAAAGACTGTTGCGAATTTATCCGGATTCGCCAGGACTTTGGGGGTTTCGCCGTTTTCGCCTCCGGAGAGCGGGTGTCTGGTGCCGGTGAGTGCACTTTCCGGCCCTAAACCTGCGTTACCAGACAATTTTGGACGGACTCACCCTCACGCAGCCACCGGGTCGATGCAATTGGCCGCCTTGGGCAGATTCATTGCCACGACCTCAAAGGTCGGTTCCGCCTCGACTATCACCCGAGTGATGTAGCGGGCACGCCCCCATGGAAGAGCCCCTTGAGCGTTGTCAAAACTTTGCCCGATGATCCAGCGTTGCTTCCGCCATGGCCGGTTGAACCTCTTCTGCCAGGCGGTTAGCGGATGGTTCCGTCTTGATCACAACAGACCGTACCATAAAAACTGATCGGCGGGGGCCTATGCAATCATCCGGGATGGGACACCTAAGCACCAGGGGCATACCCGTCTTTGATCAACCGATTACGGGAAATGACGATCTGCTGTCGCAGTGATCTGCATTTTTGCCCCGAAAAATTTTTGCGACTTCAAATTTCTGACATAATCGCGTAGCTCTCTGCGATAATGGCCGAAAATATAAACCAGATCAGACCGTGGCGCACCATAAACCGCCGTAAATGCCGTCAAATCAGGGTCGGTCACGTCCCGGTTGGCGGGGATGCGCCGATTGCCGTGCAGAGTATGACAAATACTGTCACCCATGATGTGGCGGCAACTGTGGCGCAGATCCAGCGCCTGGAAGAGGCTGGAGCTGACATAGTCCGCATCTCCTGTCCCGACCCGGAGAGCAGTGCGGCTTTGAAAGACATTGTCCGCGAAGTTTCAGTTCCGATTGTTGCCGATATTCACTTTCACTACAAACGCGGTATCGAGGCCGCGGAAAACGGTGCGGCCTGTTTGCGGATCAATCCGGGCAATATCGGCGGTCGGTCACGAATCAGGGAAGTTGTTGCTGCGGCGCGGGATCAGGGCTGTTCCATTCGCATCGGTGTCAATGGCGGTTCGCTTGAACGGGAGTTGTTGGACAAATATGGTGAGCCCTGTCCGGAAGCTATGGTCGAATCCGCGCTGATGCATGGGCGCATGTTGCAGGATGAGGGTTTTTACGAATATAAAATCAGCGTCAAGGCCTCGGATGTGTTCCTGACCGTGGCGGCCTATCATCAGCTGGCCGATGCCACAGATGCCCCGCTGCATCTGGGCGTTACGGAGGCTGGAGGTCGGCGGATCGGGACCGTCAAATCATCAATAGGCATGGGTAGTCTGCTTTGGGCCGGTATCGGCGATACCATTCGCGTCTCCCTGTCCGATGATCCGGTCGAAGAGATCAGGGTCGGGTTCGATATGCTCAAAAGTCTGGGCCTGCGCACCCGCGGCGTAAATATTATCTCCTGTCCATCCTGCGCCAGACAAGGATTTGACGTGATCAGAACAGTGCAAATCCTTGAGGACCGGCTTGCGCATATATCTGAACCGATTTCGTTATCCATCATTGGATGTGTGGTGAACGGGCCGGGTGAGGCCATGTTTACCGACATCGGTTTTACCGGTGGGTCCGCCGGATACGGCATGATGTATGCAGTCGGCAGGAAAACCGGCAAAACCTGCAATGAAACCATGATTGAGGATATTGTCATCCGCGTCGAAGAGCGGGCGGCCCTGTTACGGTCTCTGCGGTAAAGTGATGTGCCCCATGTGTCCCATCCCGGATGATAATATGGACCCTCGCCGGTCGGCGTTTTTTACGGCAATATCTGTTACGGGCGAGGCGAACCGCAGGAGACGGACATGCTGATCAAACTTTATGGCCGGGCAACGACGACACCAAAGGTGCGGGCGTCTGGTGCTGACGGGTGCGCTTTCCGGTCTTACGCCTGCGGTATCAGACAGTTCTGGACAGACTGACCCTTCAGGCGGCCGCCGGGTCAATGCGACCGGCCGCCTTGAGCAGGTTTATCGCCGTCGCCTTGAAGGCCGTCTCCGCCTTGACTTTCTCCTGCGTGATGTGGCGGGCCGGACAATTCCAGGCAACCCCTGCCAACCCTGCGCGCCTTTCCGGGTTCGTGACCGGGGTTCAGGGCCGCGACTCATCACATGTACATAACGATGCGGTTGCTGTGAAGGTCGGTCCCGCCCCGCCTTTTTCCCGCGTGGTGCAGCGGACCGGACAAGTCCACGCAGCCCCTGCCAACCCTGCGCCGTCAGGGTTTGCAACCGGGTCCAGGGGCCGGGACTCATTAAAGTTCTGCGAGCTGAAGCGCCCGCGGGGCGAAAACCGGTTATCGCATGCGGGTCCTCCCCGGGTGGGCCCGGTCCTCCCGGGAATGGGCGGGACCGTCGGCCGGACCGAAACGATTGTCATTGGGGTCGTGCCGGATCGCACGGTTAAACAAAAATGCGATGAGGTACAGTGTGGCGATGGTTACGAGGCTTTGAATTAAACTTATGTTTATCGCCATGAGGTCTTGACCGAGCAATGCCATGATGACCGCCAAGAAAGTCATGTAATCCCCAACGTACCAATCGAAGATACTGCTGGCGATGATGAAAACGGCCATGGGGATGAGGCACCACCAACCGGATTTACCGGCATCGTGGTAGCGTTTCACCCAAAGCGCAATCCAAGGCCACGCAACAACCACCATTCCCCAATTGTCAAGGCCCAGAAGTTTATACCAAATCACATACCAGCACGATATAACAATAACCGTAACGAAAATCGGGACATATTTCGCCTGCGCTGGCGAAATCGAGGGGATCAAAGGTCAATCCGCTGACCATTTTGTCCAGCAACGATTGGGGCGTGCGCATTTTGCCTGCCGCCTTCGTCACGATGCTGGCGACAGCGACGACAGCCACGAAAAGCAGAAACGCATGCCAAAAGGAACGGTCAAGGCCACCGAGTCCGGCGATACCCACTAGGAAAACTATAAATGCACCCACGAGATTGGCAAAAGTCGGAATCCTCGCGCCTTCTATGAATTCCCGCGGATTGATGCCGTCCGCGGGGCGAAAACAACCGGTTCATCATATGCGGGCCCCACAGAGGATGAGCGGATTGGTCAGCAGGACTTAAACGATTGTCATTGGGATCGTGCCGGATCGCACGGTTAAACAAAGACAAGAGGAGCTCAGTACTGGCTAAATAAAAGGCTGCCGAGAGCAAGGGGGGCAAAGGGATTGCGAATTCGGTGGTCCCTCAATTGGACAAATAGCTTTCAGCGAAAATAAAACAGGAAATAAGGAGGTAAAATGCATTAAAGATGCCAACGACGCCAAGGGGGATGAGAAGCCACCAACCGTATTTACCGGCATCGCGATAGCGTTTCACCCAAAGCCAAACCCAAGCCCAACCAAGCGGGGCAAGAAGTATCGCATATAATGCTGATACAATCTGAAACCGCACACCAACTTCAACCCATAAAGGCGTCACCAGAAGCCCAGCCCACTCATCCCCTGAAGCCATCTTCAGGAAGAGCAACCAGCAGAAGTACAAAAAATACGGGCCCCACCACCCGACAATCAGAATCCTCATGCCTTTCATGAATTCCTGCGGATTGACGCGTCCGCGGGGCGAAAACAACAGGTTCATCATATGCGGGTCCTCCCAACAGTGAGTGGGCAATCTAGCGGGCACCCACAAAGGCTCAAGCAAAATCCTGTCCGCGTACATGACAAAAGGCCGGACACATCCAGGGGACAGCCGCCATTCATATTGGAAAAACCGCAGAGCCTGCCCCCAGCGCCAAAGCGCCGGGACGGATTACTCCTCTGCAGGTTTGCCTTCTGCAGCCTCTTCGGCCTCATGGGACGGGTTTTGGGTATCATCTGCGGTAACTACGGCGTCAGGTTCAGCTGACTCCGGGGTCCCGACAACAACCGGCTCAGGTTTTGGCGGGGGCGAGACGGATCGAACCCGCATGTATTCTATGACGGCAGCGCGGTCTTCGGGTTTTTTCAGACCGATAAAGTTCATGGCAGTGCCGCTGACACGGCGTGACGGTCTTTCGAGGTATGCGTCAAGGGTTTCATAGTCCCAGACGATCCCGGAGTTAACCAGTGACGCAGAGTAGTTGAACCCATCTTTGCCGGCAGCAGCAGTGCCGACAATATCCCATAAATTCGGACCTGTGCTGTGGTCTCCATCCTCTTCGGCATTGTGGCAGGACGCACATTTCCTGAAAACCCTGACACCATCGGCTTCAACCATGGCGGCAACCCATTCCGCCTGCGGGAAAGGCAGCTCAACCTCTTCTTCACCCGGGCCGGCCGGTTCAATAATTTCCAGCGCATAGGCCGGTTTTTCCGGTTTTTCCACGCGGATCAGAAAATGCGGGATTTCCCTGAGCAGCATGTAACCCAGACTTGTAGCGAGCACAGCCGCTGCAATTTTGTTAAACTCAAGATCACCACTCATAGCCCGGTGTCCAATCGCCTGAATTCAAATCTGCCGCTCTCTATAGGATAAATGATGACGCGCCAAGGGGTAAGCCTTCAGCCCTTGAAAAAGTCTTGCGGCACGCGGTCGCAAACCTGTACAGGGGCGCGATGAATCCAGTTGTCATGATACCGGCCCGCATGGAGTCGACACGCCTGCCCGGCAAACCTTTGGCCGATATTCACGGTCAACCCATGATCGTCCATGTTATGTACCGCGCCAGGGAAGCCGATTGCGGCCCGGTTTACGTTGCCTGCGCCCAGGACGGGATCAGAGACGCGGTTGAACAGGCGGAGGGGCGGGCTGTCATGACAGACCCCTGTTTACGGTCCGGCACGGATCGGGTGAAGTCGGCAGTCGACATAATTGATCCTGATGGAACTTTCGATGTCGTAATTAACCTGCAGGGCGATATGCCTTCGCTTGATCCCGACATTATTTCCGATATCCTCGCCGTTCTGGAAAAGACACCGGGTTGCGATGTCGCCACAGCTGCGGTGTTGACGGATGATCCTGCCGAGATTGCAAACCCGAATGTGGTTAAGGCTGTTGTTGCCGAAGATGGGCGGGCGCTTTATTTTACGCGGGCTTCGGTGCCCTCAGGCGAGGGTCCCGTTCGCCATCATGTCGGTGTTTACGCTTATCGCCGCGCCGCGCTCATGCAGTTTTGCGGCTTGCCGCCGTCGCCCCTGGAAAACCGCGAAAATCTGGAGCAGCTCCGTGCGCTTGAAGCCGGTATGCGGATTGATGTGGTCGATGTTGACAGCTCACCCCTGGGTGTCGACTCACCCCTGGGTGTCGACACGCCGGAGGATCTGGAATGCATCCGACAGCAGATGAAGCCATGAGCGGTGCAATTGTCTATCAGGGTGAACCGGGGGCCTTTTCCCATCTGGCCTGTCGTGAATACTATCCCGATATGGTTCCGATCCCCGTTGTGTCCTTTTCAAAAGCGTTTGTCGCCGTCCGGTCGGGCGAAGCCGATCTTGCCATGATGCCGGTGGACAACAGTGTGGCGGGCCGCGTTTCGGATATTTATCACCTGTTGCCCGATGGAGGGCTTCATATCATTGCCGAGCACTATTTGCCGGTGCATCATAATTTGATGGCCGTACCGGAAGCCGGTATTGACAGGATCAGGATTGCGCGCTCTCATCCCATGGCCCTGGGGCAAGCTAGGCGTCGTCTTGATCACATGAATATTCGCGGAATACCCGACACCGACACGGCCGGGGCGGCGCGTAAAGTGGCCGAACGGAAAGACACAACGGTTGCGGCGGTTGCCTCAACTCTGGCCGCGGAGATTTACGGGCTCAACATCCTCGCCGCCAATATCGAGGACGCCGACCACAATACCACACGCTTTCTGGTGCTGTCCAAAACCCCGGCGGGACCCGGATTCGATAATGGCCCCGTTGTCAGCAGTCTGGTGTTCAGGGTTCGCAGTGTGCCGTCCGCCTTGTACAAGGCCCTGGGGGGGTTTGCGACCAACGGGATCAATATCACCAAATTAGAAAGCTATATGGTGGATGGTTCGTTCCAGGCGGCGCAGTTTTACATGGACGTTGAGGGACATCCGGATAGCGGCCCGATGCGCCATGCACTGGAAGAGCTCGAATTCTTTAGCGAGAAGGTTCACATCCTCGGCACCTATCCGGCACACCCCTTGCGCTCCGGAAAAATTGATGTATAACGGCTTCATGTTCAGCGAGTCGTCATTACATGTAGGCGACAGTTCGCCAGTATCACTCTGGAGGTTCGACCCATGAGATTCATTCTTGCAATAAGCGCATTACTTGTGCTGACCGTTTGCGCTCCTCCGGAAGGTCGGGCGGAATCCGATCCGGTATATACGTCCCGGTGGAATAATGTTGCCGTTGGCGGTTACGATGTGGTCAGTTTTTATTCCGGTGAGCCTCTGCCCGGTACAAAGGATTTCAAAACAGATTACAAAGGCGCGGAGTGGCGGTTTTCGACCGGTGCCAACCGTGATTTGTTTCTCACCAATCCGGATGCCTTTGCTCCGCAATATGGCGGCTATTGTGCGTGGGCTATGGCGAACAACGAGCTCGCCAAAGGCTCCCCGGATTATTGGCATATACGTGACGGGAAACTTTATCTGAATTACAACGCCCGTATACAGGAACAATGGAAACAGGATATTCCCGGCTTTATCCTCAAGGCTGATCGCAACTGGCCGGGAATTTTGCAGGACTGAGAGAAGGACCTGAAATTATGGCTTATGTCAAACGCTTCTTACCCATTGCGCTTGCGATTTATTGCAGCGTGATCTTCCTGTCTTCGATTCAGTTCAAATTCGGCAATAAGCCGGAAACACAGGAAATTTTTGGACGCCTCAATGCATGGTCGGCGAGTTGGGGTGCAGATGGCCTGTTTGCGCAAACGGGCCTGTTTTCCCAATACGTGATCGGCAGTGCGGAAATTCTCGCCTCCATCACGCTGCTTTTGGGCATCCTGACAAGATTTACGCGTCTGCAGGGGTTTGGTGCGTTGCTGGGACTGGCCATTATGACCGGGGCGATTTCCTTCCACCTGTTCACCCCGCTCGGTATTGACCCCAATGATGATGGCGGCGGCCTGTTCGTGGCCGCATGTTTCGTTTGGTTGTCCTGCGTGATACTGATCGTCCTTCGCCGCGAGGAAATCGGATACGGTCTGGGCAAACTCGCAGAAGGCCTGTTCGGCAAGCCGGTCACGCAATAACTGATTGGCTGTCCACTAAAAATTTTTTGCGACGCCACACCTGCATGCCATGAAGCATACCCTTCAGGCTTTTTTCGATTGGCAACCGGTCCGCCTTGCAAATGGGCCGGTTTATGCACATATGGTGGATCGGAAGATCGGCCTGGACGAAATCCTCGCCAAACCGGTCAGGTCGGGAACGAAGCAGCCGTAACGAGTGTTTTTCGGGTCAGTGTCCGGTCTTCCACTTCACCTTTCAAGGTGTCCCCATACGGAATCCTGTGCGGAACCGGTCAACTCCGTTATGAATCTGTCACGGAACAGGGGTTGATTTAAGTCTTCAAATGCGTACTTTGCCGCGCATTCATCGCTGGGAAAGCGTAATCTTGTGGAAAGATGCGACCAGCCTGCACAAGCGAGGGGAAGCGCGTCACCCGAGTTATCCGTACGGCGCGGCCAACTTCATGACATTAACGGCCCCAAAGGCCATGGGGAGAGTGAAATGACTCTTTATCTGATTATTGCGGCGGGCTTGCTTGCTGTCGCCTACGGGGTTGTAACCCGCGCGGGGCTCATGAAAGCCTCTACCGGCAATGCGCGCATGAATGAAATCGCGGGCGCGATTCAGGAGGGTGCCAATGCCTATCTCAACAAACAATATATGACCATCGCCATGGTTGGTGCGGTCGTTGCCGTTGTTCTGTTTATCCTGTTCCAAAACATTATTGCCCCGCTTGGCTTTGTTATTGGTGCCATTCTTTCCGGAGCCGCAGGATATACCGGCATGAAAGTATCGGTTCAGGCTAATGTCCGCACCACTGAAGCCTCGCGAAAATCACTCGTGGATGGTTTGAACATTGCATTCAAATCCGGGGCGATTACGGGCATGCTGGTCGCCGGTCTCGCTCTGCTGGGGTTGTCAGTTTACTATTTTGTTCTGACCGATGGCGGTCTGGCTGGAGGCGATGCACGCAGGGTTATCGACGGGCTGGTCTCGCTCTCGCTCGGCGCATCGCTGATTTCCGTCTTTGCGCGCCTTGGCGGCGGTATCTTTACCAAGGGTGCCGATGTCGGCGGTGATCTGGTCGGAAAAGTCGAAGCCGGTATCCCCGAGGATGACCCGCGCAACCCGGCAACCATTGCCGATAATGTCGGCGATAATGTGGGTGACTGTGCCGGTATGGCGGCTGATTTGTTTGAAACTTACGTGGTGACGATTGCGGCGACCATGGTTCTGGCCTCAATTCTCTACTCCCAGGCTTCGAACCTGATGATTTATCCGATGGCGATTGGTGCGGTGTGTATTGTGACTTCCATTATCGGTACTTTTTTTGTTCGCCTCGGCAAAGGCTCCGAAAATGTTATGGGTGCACTGTACAAGGGCCTGATCGCAACAGGTGTTCTGTCCATTGGCGCCATTGCAGCGGTTACACATTGTTTATTTAAAAACGGATTCGGCCCTCTCGACGAAAGCGGCCGGATTATTGATGATACAGGTGCGGCGATAACAGGCACGGATCTGTTCATATGTTCCGTCATCGGTCTGCTTGTTACAGGCCTCATTGTCATGATCACGGAATATTACACGGGCACAAAATACCGCCCTGTAAAATCCGTCGCCAAAGCATCCGAGTCGGGTCATGGCACAAATGTTATCCAGGGCCTCGCGGTTTCGATGGAAGCCACAGCCGTTCCGGCCCTGATCATCGTCACCGGCATCATCGCGACGTACCAGTTGGGCGGTCTTTACGGCATTGCCACCGCTGTGACAGCCATGCTCGGCGTCGCCGGTATCATTGTTGCACTCGATGCGTTCGGTCCGGTAACCGACAATGCCGGCGGTATTGCGGAAATGGCTGAACTTGAACCGGAAGTCCGCAGCACCACAGATACGCTTGACGCGGTCGGTAACACAACCAAGGCTGTGACCAAAGGTTATGCCATCGGTTCGGCAGGTCTCGGTGCGCTGGTGCTTTTCGCGGCCTACTACAAGGACGTTGAACATTTCGCAGCCCGGGCGGGTAATGCGCTCTCCGGTCTTGAGCCGACCTTCAGCCTGGCAAATCCTTATGTGATTGTCGGCCTTCTCATTGGTGGTCTGCTACCTTACCTGTTCGGTGCGTGGTCCATGCAGTCTGTCGGCCGCGCCGCCGGTGACATTGTTGAGGAAGTCCGTCGCCAGTTCAAAGCTGACGCCGGTATAATGGCGGGCATATCCCGTCCGGATTACGCCAAGGCGGTGAACATCCTCACATCCGCGGCGATCCGTGAAATGATCAAACCGTCGCTTCTGCCGATTCTCTCCCCCGTTGCGTTGTTTTTTGCTGTGAAATTCACAGCCGGTACAGAAAACGCCGTGAACGCTCTCGGCGCTATGCTTCTGGGTGTGATTGTTACAGGTCTGTTCGTTGCACTGTCCATGACAGCCGGTGGCGGTGCCTGGGACAATGCCAAAAAGTATATTGAGGATGGTCATCATGGCGGCAAGGGCTCCGATGCTCACAAGGCTTCCGTGACAGGCGACACGGTCGGGGACCCCTACAAGGACACAGCCGGCCCCGCCGTCAATCCGATGATCAAAATCACAAACATCATCGCACTGCTCCTGCTCGCGGTGATTGCGCACTAGAGTCGGCCGGAAGCAATGGTCAGACACCTTTGAAAGGTGCTCAGCTTTGCGTCGGGTTTTTGGTATTCGGGCTTTATTGCGTCGGGTGGAAAACTCGACACCTCCATCAACATGTGATTCTCAGTTAGTTTTGAGTGAATTCAGCCAAGGGCTTGGCTGTGCGCTCTGTATGACGCCCCTTTTGGGGCGTTCTAGGGGCATTTTGGGCTGATAAGCCAGATTTCAGGTGCATGGATCAGGCCGACGTCCACAATCCGGCCATAGGCGGCATGATAGCCCGAAGCAGCGACCTGACACTCTCAAACGCTGCAACGGGAACTTTTCACCCGTGCCCCTGCCCATCAAGGCCAATGCGGTTGGCCGCCTTGAGCAGATTCATCGCCACTGCCTTGAGGGTCAACTCCGCCTCGACTTTCTCCTGCGTGATGTAGCGGGCACGCCCCCCCATGGAAGAGACCCTTGAGCGTTCGCCCGATGATCCAGCGTCGCTTCGCCACCAGCCGGTTGAACTTCCTCTGCCAGGCGCCTGGCGGGTGGTTCCGTCCCGCCCGGAACATGATCGCCGGATTTCAAGCCCTGTCGGGTAAGCGCCGCGAGGTTCGTCGTACTGGAACAGGCCTTGTCCGCCAGAACACGCGCCGCCGACCAATCAATGCCCCAATCTTGTGCAGCACGTTGTCCGATGCAACCCGCTCCAAAAGCAAACCCGTAAAGAATTCCATGCAAGCTTCCGATCCAAACCCATTTCTGAAGCCAGTCATACATCATGAAACGAGAATAAAAATCCCCGATACACGCGGTTTCGCAACAGTCTTATAGCTCACAATAAACGTTGATAGAGGTGTCCGGCTATGCTGTTTCATGCAGGACAGTAAATACGCTTCAC